>JBIKJU010000236.1:0-3482 GCA_044360745.1 Chitinophagales bacterium | reverse complement strand
GAGGGGGGTCTCCGAAGCGGAAGACCCCGAAGGGACGAAAGGGCTATTAGATATTATTCATGTATGACCTTTGTGCATTGAAAATGCTGATAATATTAACCTTCGGATTGCAAATCCGAAGGAGTAGGTAATGCTTTGTGCATCCAAAAAAGAATCGTATAACAGTATAACGAATACATTTGCTATTGTTTTTTTCATCATTTAGATTTAGTGGTTTCAAGATTGCAAACTGTAAAATAGTATTCGAATATAAAATTATGAGATGGTGCCGCAGCAGTTAAACTACAGCAGCGAGCTTGTTTTATTACTTATTTTCATACAGCCATTTTGCTGTAGCAATGGCACTTAAGGGTTTCGCCACTATTTTATTTTCAGCATCCAGTACATAGACACTAGGAGTAGCAAAAACATAATAATTTTTAACATTGGGGCTTCCCCATCCTATATAATCACAAGTATTGATGAATGGTAAATCCTTTATATAAGCATCATACGTTTCTTGATCCGTATCTAGCGAAACAAAAACAATTTCGGCATCGTATGTTGTTTTAAATAGTTCTGCATACTCCTTAAACTGGGGCATTTCATTTTTACACGCTTCGCACCAACTGGCGCCAAATACCACTACTTTGTATTTCGCTGGAATTTCTGATAATTTCTTGTACTTCAAGCCTGCACTAAATACCATCTCAGCTGCTGTATTGCCAATGGCCATTTTCTTATACTGCTCCAGTATGGGCAAGGTTTTATCGTTAATGATGCATTTGTTATCGCCTAATAACGACAAGGCTAAATGCTCAGCACAACTAATAAGACCAAATTTTTCGTACTCCTTCATCAGGTATTCGCTGAACTGGTTTAAGGCTTTGGTATTGCCTTGACTACTTTTTTTAAGCACATCCGAAAAGGCATTTAGTTTCGATACAATAAGCGCTTCTTCTTTTAGGGTAAAAGTTTGCTTGAGGTGGGCATCAAAGAACTCTTTGGCCAAGCCTGAATAAAATAAACTTTCGTCACTAAAATCAATTGCCAAGAACGCAGCTTCTGCATCCATTGCTTCTACTTGGGAATTGTTTTCTTTTTGTAACTTTTGCAAAACAGCCCGATACGTTAGATACGCTTTGGCATAACTTGTATGGGGCAATTTTTTTAGATACGCATCAAACCTGCTGTTTTCAGCAGCAATCTCCTGTTCCAATTGTGCAGTCCATTCTTTTTTGCTGAGGTCCATTTTATAGAAAGGCAACAAGTAGGTAAGACCTGCCAATTTTTTCTGGGCATCCATATTAATAGTATAGGCCTGCTGAAATGCTAGATTTTCTTTAGAGTTTGTGAACTGCACACCCGTAAAATCTTTGAAGTCTGCCCATGTAATCTCAAAATTTTCATTGTTCAACAATACAATCAAGTTGGTCATTTCTCTAACTTGTAGGGTTGCGGCACCTTTGTATTTTGTGGGATAGTACAACAAGAAGTTGCCCAAAGCATCGGTTTTGGTTTGAGCAAGCAAGCTGTCTTTAGTACCTGTATATCCCATCAGGCGGATTTCTGTTTCTTTAGCTGCACTAAAACTGCCTTTAAGTAAATTACTGTTTTGAGCAGATGCTTGTAAAACAATAAAACAGAGTAATATAAAACTATTTTTTTTCATTTGTTATGCTGTGTTTGCGTTTATGCTTTTCCCTTTCTCCTTTGCCTATATAAGAACCCAATTTAGCTTTTGAATGCTCCGCTCATTATTTCTTGTTCAAATTTTGAAATTCCAATTTCATTAGCTAGAATTTTCCACTGCTTTACAGCTAGTTTTACTTCTTCAATACTAGTATTCATGACGGTATTATTTAATCTAAAATATTCCCCAACACTTTTAGCAAGTTCTATATCCAAATCATTATTGTCCATGTCTATATTTAAAGATAAACCATTTTTATCTATAGATGGGTTGATGTCATAAGCAGGAGAAAGCAACCATCCTTTATCCTTAAGAATAAAACCATGGTTTCTTAAATGGTCATCAGTATTTGAAATTAAAATATTGAATACAATCCGTTTCCATAATTGGGCTAAATCTTCTTTAACATTGGCACCATACTGTTGAATTACTTCTGCTATGTCGAGATAACTTGCTGTTGTATTTCGGAGTATGTCTTCATTATTGCCAGTTAGGGTCATAGCCGAGGCAAAATGAAGGCGTTCACTTTTTATCCTGTCAAAGCGTTTGGTGAAAAATGTATGGTACTTCCCAGACACCTTACTTATTTTTGACTCAGACATGTTAATCCCCGCTTTTAATGCCAATTGATAGCTTACATATTCCCAAGCGGCTTTATCTATGGTGTCGTTTTTTGAAGGAAATTTGGCAATCCATAAGTGTTTATGCTCGTCTAGTATATTGGCTTTAGGCCTGGCGCCCCCTAATGATGAACCTGGCGCAATCAATTGTGCTAACCATTTTTGTACTTCATCATTGTCTTGATCGCTTTCTATACAGTCGACCGCATGTTGGAGTTGCCCCACTGATGCCCATGGCGGAGTAGGACTATGTACTGAATTATCTAAAAAATCACCCTGGGGATCCAATTTAAATCTCAAAGCACCCATTCTACTTTCATCATAAACACCCAACAAAAAATCTTTTTCGTATAAATTTGATGGCGATTTTCCTTGTTTTTTAGCTAAAGAATGCGCTCTTCTTTTGAGTAAAGTTCTCCCCCATGTATCGGGCATACTGTCGAGGAAAATACCGAAGTTTTCTTTTGAATCAGGAAATTGCGGTCCCGAATAATGTTGAATATCAGGATCTAGTAAAAAAGCTTGATTCGATGTTAACCAGTCTTTTTGATACTCAAAACTAAATGATTTTCTCCCTTTGCCTTGATGGGCTGATAAAACGCCTATAAGCTTAGCTTCAGTCATTCCTAACCAATGTGCATACACAAATATGTCGGTTTTATTAGCCATTGTTACAATGATTAAAGAAGTTGAATGTCTTGTAATTTGCGCCCAAGTTCGTCATCAGAAGCGAGTTTTAAAAAATCATTTTGAAGTCCTAGGGTTTTTAGCACATTAAAATAGGCTCCCATAGCTACTTTCGGACTTCCCTTTTCTATTTCATATAAGGTTGACCTGGCAATATCTGCTCTTTCTGCCACTTGAATAGTGGTTAAGTTCCTGCGTTTTCTTGCCAACTTCAGATTCTCGCCTAATGTTTCCAAAATAGAATTGTATTTGGGAGAGAGTATTTGTTTTTTGCTAGCCATTTGTTCGTTATTTTGCACAAATATACAATTATTGATTGTAATAACGAACAATTGCGCAGCGGAACTTTAGTGCCAAATATATTGGCAAAATAATTATTTGGCAAAGAATAATGCAACGAACATGTATTATGTTGTGCAAAAAAGGAAAATATTACGTGCTTTTGGCACAGTAATAAACAAATTATAAAATAATTTTATGTTTCCTATAAACAAACTTTCTTT
>JBIKJU010000235.1:0-3483 GCA_044360745.1 Chitinophagales bacterium | reverse complement strand
TTCATATTTATCGAATTATAAACTTACCTCTAGCATTTTCTAAATCAAACATATAAACTCCTTTTGCTAGAGATTGAGTAGGGATCGTAGTTTTACGTTCATTCAATTGTGTATCCAGTATCATCTTTCCATGGATATCATACAATCTAAATCGCACTAACGTATTTTCATCTCTCCAGATATAAATATTATCACCTGATTGCAAGATTTGTGTGGTCGAAGCTTTTGTGTTATCTATACTAGTGGTGTCTCTACTTAAAATTAAGACTACCTCAGATGAAGTCACTGTATCTAGCACAGCATTAATCGATCTACAAATCATATAGTAAGTACCAATGTTTGGAAGTGTAGGGGCATATGTAGTATTGGTAGCTGCTGGACTAAATGGGCCATAGCTAAATCCTGAGAATTGCGAAAACAACCAGTTTCTAGTAGCAGGGTGAGACTCTGTTACAGTCACAGGATTACCAGGTACGTTTATAAATAAAAACTGTGTATCTGGAGGAGATATTGATATTTCAAATGGAATCACTTCTAAGTCAACACCATTATCAGTGCCAATAGTTGAAGGGTTAGAAGCAGTTACTCTTATCCTATATTGAGTGCCTCTGAGGGTAGAGTTTGGAATTACTGATGGCACAGGTGTTATTGCTGTGCTATTTAGTGTTCCAATGACAGTAGGTGATGCAAAAGATCCATTAGCATCGGATAATTCTGCCGTAAAGGTATTTCCGTTGCCAAATATAATATCAGATGTAAACGGTACATTTAAAATAACATTAGCTTTTGGGGATACTAAAAATGGAGATCCCGTAATCGTAGATGTATTAAGCACGGAACCATTGGTTACTATGATTTCTACTTCATTACTACATACTTCATCATTGTACTGATTTCGTGAACAGCAAACTACATAATAGGTGCCAGGATTGGCAAATCTAGGAGTGTAAATATTGCCTGTTTGTGCAGGGGTGATAGCTGTATAAGGGCCTCCAGCTGTATTGCTAAATTTCCATTCATGAATAGCAGTTTGAGATGGAGTGACGGTAAGGTCTGTTCCGTTTGTATTATAAAAAATTGTTTGGGATGCAGTAGGTGAAATAGCATTACTAAACTGGTCTATGATTAAATCTACACCATTGTTACTGCCCGTCACAGCTTGATTGCTGCTTACTACTCGTATTCTGTAAAATAAACCTGATGGTGTGTTTGATGGGATAGTAGCATTTATGATTCCACTCGATACATCTGTACGTTGACCTATTACAGTAGGATTTGAAAACGAACCATTACTGTCTGACAATTGTGCAGTAAAAATATTGCCAGAATTGAAAACCGCAGATGTTGTGGTATAAGGTACATTAACTAAAGTATTTAGAGCAGACACGCTAAACTCAAAAGGTGAGCCTATTATTGTTCCTGTTAAAAGTATAGGTGCAAAAACCTCAATTTCCACTTCATTGCTCACTACATTTATTCCATTAATTACACTTTCACATATCACAAAATATGTCCCAGTTGTTGAAAAGTTTGGAATATAGGTGGTGCCAGTTTGAGCAGGAGTAAAAGCATTATAAGGACCTCCTGTTGTAAATGAAAATTTCCATTCTCTACTTGTTGCTGTTGCAGTTTCATTTACTGTTAGCAAACTGCCATTTGCTCCCACTGCTATAGATTGTGCATTTGGTGGGGTAATAGAGTTTCCAATGACATTTATCTCTACTTCATTGCTTATTACTGATACTCCACCAGGGTAAGTAGTTTCGCAGACTACATAAAACGTATCCTCAATATTAAATCTTGGTGCATAGGTTGTTCCAGTTGCAGCAGGAGAAACCGATGCGTATGGACCACCTGGAGTTGTACTAAATTTCCAAGCTCTAGAGACAGCACCGGCAGTTTCAGTGACAGTGAGAAGATTTCCATTAGAGTTTGAGGCTATCGTTTGAGTAGCAGTAGGCGAAATTGAGTTTGATACAAGTGTTATGGATATATCTGCACCATTATTGTTTGATGTGAGCGCAGGTGCTGTAGATGTAGTTCTGATCCTATAAGCGGTTCCTGAAGAAGTTCCAGCAGGTATATTAGCAATAACATTTCCAGAAGTATTGGTAGTAGTTGTGCCAATGTTTTGCGGTGTGCCAAAACCTCCTGTAGCATCGCTTAGCTGAGCAGTCACTATATTTGATGATTGAAAATTGCCTACCATACTAAAGGGCACAGTCACTTGAGCTCCTTGAGTTGCGCTTACATAATAGGAGAGAGGATTTATCGTATTTGTATTTAGTATTGGTTGATAAAATACATCAAAATCATCTAAAAATAATCTTGTACCACTCACGCCTCCATTTTGGTTACCGCTAGAAGTAGTAGCTATCAGTATGTATTGAGGTATTCTATTGTCTACATAAACAAACGGTATAGCCACTCTTGTCCAAGTATTTACAGTAGCTGTAGTACTTTGGTAGGTAGCTCTAGCTATGATATTTGCAGAAGTGTTAGGGTGATTGTTGTTTACAGGAACCTCTGGAGAGTATGCATCACTCACATGCAAAAATGCAGTGACAGAAAAGTAATCTGTACCTGAGGGTTGGTATCTGTACCAAAAAATCAGACTATCTGGTCTTCCAGCGAAAGGCATAATAAAATCTGGAGCTTGACTCGTTATTGAGCTGATATACCCTTCTGATTTATTAAAACTTGGAGCGTTTACTCTTCCTGTAGTTAAACTACCATTTACTACTACCCCAAATGTAGAACCCGTCTGAACACGTGCACAGTAAGTGCCAGAACGGGGATTTGTTGTTTCTTGAAAGCAAGTTTGAGGGCCAGATGTAGCGTTTCCAGTCCCTGTTCTGTTGGAGTTCCAGTTTGTAGGCTCAATCGTAGCTCCAGAGCCTGTCCAAGTTTCAAAGCCTGGGTTTAAAATATTAAATTGGCCCATACTTACTAAAAAATGCATAGATAAAAAAGCTGTAAAAATGATTTTCATACTTGAGTTTTGGTTTATTTTAGTTCAAAAATAACATAAATTTTCGGTTAAACAAACGATTTTTATAAACAAACGTAGTTTTTAGTTCTAATATTAAAGGGAGTTAAATAAATAAAAATAAGTTTAAATGATTTTTAAACCATCTTATTATTCAAGATAAATGGAAATACATTTTTAGTTTACAAGAGTAAAAATAGGAAGATGAGAGAATTTTTGAAAAATAATACTACTTTTGCCGTCCACAATTTTTTAAACAAACTTAAATCCGAAGTAAAAGATGGAATTAGTAGCAATCAAAGGCGAACTTAGGACCCTAACCGGGAAAAAAGCAGCAGCCGATTTGAGAAGAGCAGGTCAAATACCTTGCAATCTTTATGGCGGCAAAGAAAACATTACGTTTTCAGTAGCATACTCGAGTATTCGCCCACTCGTATTCACACCAGATTTCAAATTGGCAGAAATCGAAGTGGCTGGAAAAACCTACAAAGCAA
>JBIKJU010000234.1:0-3486 GCA_044360745.1 Chitinophagales bacterium | reverse complement strand
ATGCATGATACTTTTGATCTTAGTACTTATAAGATGAAAATTCATTCATCTCAGTATGACTAATTTCTAGTATTATTTGATTCTTTTTAATAATTTATTAGCATGAAAATAATTATTCACGGTGGTTTTTTTTCAGAATCTTCAACTTCTTATGAAACTAAAATTGCAAAGCAAAATTCTCTAAAAAAAATAGTTGAACAATCTTACAAATTTCTTCAATCTCATTCAGCTTTGGAAACTGTAGTTTATGCTGTTACTCTTCTGGAAGATGATCCATTATTTAATGCAGGAATTGGTTCTCAAATCCAAAGTGATGGAAAGATTAGAATGAGTGCATCATTGATGGACGGTGAAACTCAGCGTTTTAGTGGTGTTATCAATATTGAAGATGTAAAAAATCCAATACAAGTTGCTCAGATATTATTTAAAGAAGACGATAGAGTTTTGGGTGGAAGTGGGGCAACTAAATTTGCACGTAAAGCAGGATTTGAATTTTTCTCTACCGAAACTAATCAAAGACGGGAAGACTATGATGCAAAACTAAAATCTAATGGACTAGGTACTGTCGGATGTGTAGCATTTGATAAGAATGGTAAAATAGCTGTGGCAACTTCTACAGGGGGGAAAGGTTTTGAAATACCAGGGCGAATATCTGACTCTGCTACTGTTGCAGGAAATTATGCCAATTCCTATTGTGGTGTAAGTTTGACTGGAGTAGGGGAGGATATAGTAAGTGGGGCTGTAGCCACTAAAATTGTTACTAGAGTTACAGATGGCTTTACCTTAGAAGAAGCCTTTGAAAAGACCTTTACAGAATTAAAATCTTTTGATGGATTTGCTGGGGCTATAGCGATTGATAAAAATGGCAATATGTATCACTTAGATTCACATCCAAGTATGGTTTTTGCTAGTTATGATGGTACTAGACTGGAAGTTTTTGAATAATTTTACTCTAAAAAAATTCCTCATAAATTTAGTGTATGACTTTATTATATTTGCACTTCTAATTTTTGTTTATGATTTTACCTATTGTGGCCTATGGTGATCCAGTATTGAGAAAAGTTGGTGTTGAGATTTCTCCAGACTATCCCGATTTGAAACAACTGATAGATAATATGTTCGATACTATGGAGCGCTCTCGTGGTGTAGGCCTTGCAGCCCCACAAATAGGGAAAGCCATTCGATTGTTTATTATTGACAGCACTAAAATGTATGATGAGGATGAGTCGGAAAAAGGCTTTTGTGAAGTTTTTATTAATGCTAAAATTATAGATGAAGTTGGCAAGGAGTGGAGATTTGAAGAGGGGTGTTTGAGTATCCCTACAATTAGAGAAGATGTGAGTAGGATGTCTGATATTACAATACAGTATTATGATAGAGATTTTAAATTTCACGAAAAATCTTTTAATGATCTAACGGCTCGTGTTATTCAGCATGAGTATGATCATATAGAAGGTAAACTTTTTATTGACTACCTGCCTCCTCTCAAAAAAACATTATTAAAAGGCAAATTGGAAAAGATATCTAAAGGTTTAGTTGACGTAAATTATAAAATGAAATTCCCAAAGGCATAGAAGTCTAAACTTTAATATGAAACTTTTTGTTATCTCAAAAAATCACATGAATACTTCCTTAATTACAAACAAAGTTTTAGTTCCAAAAGAGTTTAATAACGTAGCTTCTAAATATGATTTTGCAACATATTTAAGCCAAGGATATCAAGAAGATTTAGATAGAAGTGCTGCTGCATTAAATCTAAAAGGTGACGAACGTGTTTTAGACCTCTGTTGTGGTACAGGTAAGTCTAGTGCTGCTGTTTTGCAATTTATTAAAACTGGAAACATAATAGGCGTAGACAACTCTGAGGGGATGCTTGAGGTTGCAAATCAAAAATTTCAAAAAGAAATCAAAGAGGGGAAGATATCTTTTGTTCTTCAAGATGCAATGCAATTAGATTTTCCTGGAAATTCATTTGATATTGTATTTATGGCCTATGGCCTTAGAAATATGCCAGATTATGAGAAATCACTTCAAATTATTCGTAAAGTTTTAAAACCTGGTGGTAAAGTTTGTATACATGATTATTCACTTTCAGAAGGGCTTTTTCCTAAGATTTATTGGTTTGTTTTAGGATACTTTTTTATAGTTCCATTTTGTACTCTTTTATCAGGAAGTTTTAAAATTTACACTTATCTCATAAAGAGTGTATCAACTTTTCTTACTCCTTCTGAAATCACCAGTAAACTAAAGAATAATGGATTTGAAAAGACAAAGATTGTTGAGCATGCAAGCTGGAGGAAACCAATTCTGCATACTTTGATAGCAACTGCTCAAAAGTAGAAATAATTGTTAAATCATCTCATTGCTATACTAATACATAGCTTATTTTAATAATCTGTTTGATGTTGATAAAAATCATCTTTTTACAATACTCAATTTCAATAAAAATTTATATGTTTATAGGATAATATTTAATGCCAATGAGTAAGTTATAAAAATTCCAATATAAATGGATATACTGCATCAAAACAAAAAGGAAGTATTACCTTGATTCGATAATCAAATTTGTATTTGTTAAAAAAATAATGGGCAATTATTTGTCTATCATTTTTTAATCATTTGGAGACTGCTGATAATTTTTCAAGAACTAGCACCACTGCAGGACATGTATCGATGTTGAGAACAGTAGTATTGGGATATTTAAAAAAATCTCCTGAATCTGTATAAGGATATTTTGAACAGTCACTGGGCCTAACATCATAAATATTACAGTAATTGTCTTCATTAAGGAATGGGCATGGCCTTGACTTCACAATATAATCACCATCTTCATCAAGTAATAAATATTCATTTATCAAACTAGACTCTTTAATGCTTAAGAATTTCGAAATTCGTTTTATATCTGGTGTTTTAAAGCGAGGGGAAATTGTTTTACAACAATTGGCACAGTCAAGGCAATTTACCTTTCGGAAGGCCTCATCATGAAGTGCTGGCAGTTGTTTTTCTATACCACCTTTTCTGTGATTTTTCTTTATCCAATTGGCATAAGCCTTTTTAGCTTCTTTACCTTGTTTTAGAATATCAGTAATATACTTTGGTAGCGGTTTCATATGATTGTGTAAATGAAAACTAAATTTCTTGATTAACGAAATACTGTAGTTTAGTCAAGATGTGGAAAAAAAACTGATAATTGGAGTGCACAAAATGGATATTAATCGGATTTAGGATTAATTTTGACATTCAAAAGAATAATATGCAAGATAAATCGCAGTCAAGCCCCGCCATATTACTTTTGGCAGATGGTACAATTTTCGAAGGTAAGTCTATGGGGAAAATTGGAGTTACAACAGGAGAAATTTGCTTCAATACTGGGATGACAGGATATCAGGAGGTTTTCACAGATCCATCGTATTATGGTCAAATCATCATCATGACAGCTGATCATATCGGTAATTATGGAGCAAAGAATGATGAGGTTGAATCTCA
>JBIKJU010000233.1:0-3493 GCA_044360745.1 Chitinophagales bacterium | reverse complement strand
ATATAAAAAGAAGAAAACGAGCAGCATAAGTTGGTAAAAAATGTGCTTTTATAATTAGATTTTGGTTTCCAAAAAAAACAGCAAACATCAAAAAAGGGAGGATAGTTATCATGACAATGACAAGCCAAAAGATACTCCAGGCAGACCATATGTATCGAATAATTTCCTTTGCATTCATGCTTAAAGATAAAATTTTTCAATTGATATATTAATGAAAGTAATGTTCAAGAATTAAAAATCAAATCAAAGGAAACGAATCTAAAACTGTTTGAGTGTAAGAGTTGATAATGAAATTTTCGTGCCCATTAGAAAGCCAAATGTATGGTGCCTGAATATTAATATTGTACTTCCCACTCTGCAAAAAAGTATCTAAATCAATTTTTACTGAAGGAGATTTGCACTCAACTAGTAATATGGGTTTTGTTTCTTGGTTAAACAAAACAATATCAAATCGCTTATTATCATTTGTTACTGCGGCTCTTTCTATAGCTATAAGATTTTTGCTATATCCTTTTGTAGTTATGAGGTAATGAACTATGGTTTGTCTGACTCTTTCTTCAGGAGTAAGCACTATATATTTATGTCGCAATATATCCCATATCATTTCTTTCCCTTCAACGTTTTTCAGCTTAAATGAGTACTGTCCAAATTGAATATCAGTCATAACTTCAATATTGAAAAATAAGTTGAATTAAAAAAATGCAGAAATTTATTAAAAGCATTAAATTGCAAAATGTTTTAAAAACAAAAATATTGAAAGGAAAGTCGTTATATTGCTGTAAATTTAAGTTAGAATAATGAAAACTAAAGAAGAAATTGTAAACAATTGGCTACCGAGATACACTGGAAGAGATCTTAATGAATTTTCTGGTCACATCTTGTTGACTAACTTTGATCGCTATGTCAATATGTTTGCTGAATGGCATGGTGTACCTGTTATTGGAGAAGATAGACCCATGAAATCTGCGTCAGCAGATGGAATAACTATTATCAACTTTGGAATGGGTAGTCCCAATGCAGCAACTATAATGGATTTGCTGTCTGCTATACCACCAAAAGCAGTTTTGTTTTTAGGTAAATGTGGGGGACTAAAGAAAAAAAACGAACTTGGTGATTTAATTGTACCGATAGCAGCCATAAGAGGAGAAGGAACATCTGTTGATTATTTTCCACCTGAAGTTCCTGCCTTACCTTCCTTTGCTTTACAAAAAGCCATATCTACTTCTATTCGCGATGCTAATTGCGACTACTGGACAGGCACTGTATATACCACCAATAGAAGAGTTTGGGAATGGGATGAGAATTTTAAAGAGTATCTCAAAAAGATAAGAGTAATGGGGATAGATATGGAAACTGCTACCTTATTTATAACTGCCTTTGCCAACGAAATCCCGATAGGTGCGCTACTTTTAGTATCTGACCAACCCATGATACCTGATGGCGTAAAAACTGAAGCAAGTGACAAAAAAGTAACTCAAAATTTTGTGGACAGACATCTCAAACTCGGTATAGAGAGCTTGAAACAATTAATCAATGATGGACAAACCGTAAAACATCTTCGCTTCTAGTTATGGCGGCTGCTAAGTTTGACGATATTCTTAAGGATCTAAATCATGGTAAATTTGCACCCATGTATTATTTCTATGGTGAAGAAGAATATTTTATAGATCAGTTAGTAGATGCCTTAGAAAGCAAAGTTTTGGCAGAACATGAAAAAGCATTTAATCTCCATATTGTATATGGTAAAGATTGTTCATTTCAGCAGCTCATGGAACTCTCTAGAAGACTTCCTATGGGAGCCGATAGGCAACTTGTAATTATGAAAGAGGCTCAATCTTTTCAGCTAAAAAGTGATGACGAACAAGTTGAAAAATTGCTTCAGCATTACACTAAAAATCCTCAAAAATCAACGATTTTAGCATTCGCTCACAAACATGGTAGTCCTGATAAAAGAAAGAAGATTTACAAAATGCTATTAGACAATAGTGTGAGTATGGAAGCAAAACCACTATATGAAAACCAAATACCAGAGTGGACTAAAAGCTATCTGAAATCCAAGGGATATTCGATGAATGAAGATGCTTTACGTTTATTTGTTGATTTTGTAGGATCTGAGTTAAGTGTGCTTGCCAATGAAATTGATAAACTCATCATTGGTGCTGGTGAGAAAAAAACTATAGATGTAAAGCAGATTGAGAATTCTGTTGGATTGATAAGAGAATTTAGCGTTTTTGAATTAAGTAACGTCATTGCTGCTCGCCAAACAAGTAAAGCATATAGAATTGTAAATTATTTCAAAAACAATCCTAAGAGTGGACCATTAGTATTAGTTTTGGGCACTCTACATAACTTCTTCACAAAAGTTTTTATTAGTGCTACGCATAAAAACGAAGCAGATGCAGTATTGGCATCTATTTTAAAAGTTAACCCATTCTTTGTAAAAGACTATAAGCTAGCAGCAAGAAATTTTAGCTTACATCAAATCGAACTCATTTTTTCAATTATAGGTGAGTATGATTTAAGAAGTAAAGGTGTAAACAATCATCAAACTTCAGAGAGTGAATTGATGAGAGAAATGATTTTTAGAATTTTAAATTGTTGATTATATGAAGATACTCACTTCCCTTTTTGTTTCCTTTTTGTTTTGTAGTGCACAGCATAAACCAACACTAATAGATGCTTATCAACAAGGATTTGCTGGTGGTCATCCAATGTCAGGAAGTGGGACAAAACATCATTTTATAATGAAAATAAATACAGCTTCCCCTTTTGTCATAAAACATCTTTGGGTAAATGGTAAAGAAGTAGAGTTTGAAGTTATGAATTACCGGATGATATTAGATAGATTGCCTACAATGGGTGATACTATAGACATAGTTTATACACAACGATCAAACGATTTTGAAACTATAACCAATATTAAAAAAAATGGGAAAGGAGTCCCCATCAAAAACGCAAAAAACGTAATTGGATATTCAATCAATAAAAAAATGTTTTATTTGAAAGTGAATACAATTCGGGTAGCCGAAAAACTCAATTTTCCGTAGGCTTTTCAGGAGCTTTTTTCTTTTTAACGAACGCAGCAGTGTTAAGGTTTATGGTGAGTTGCCCCATAGTGTTTTTGAGTGGCAATGCCGCAAGACCTAGATGAGCAGTAAAGGTCTTTACATGTACGCCAAGTCCAAAAGAAAAACCAGCTAAGCCACGCCTTGTTTCCTGTTTATACTCCATTCTTCTTTGGTGATTATACGCAAAATCGATGTAAACGATTTTCTTGATATTAACCTCCACTCCTATCACAACATGTCTAAATATTTCATCTCCAATATAAGATTTAGGCTTAGCCGTAGTGTCTTCAAAAAGATTAGTGTTAACAGCATCAGCAGGATTGGCATATCGAAGATTCCAATTCGTTAAATCATGTAGATTAAGATGAAAACGTATAGGCACTTCTTTAAACCCAAATGACAACCCAGCTTGTAGATTAAAAGGC
>JBIKJU010000231.1:0-3513 GCA_044360745.1 Chitinophagales bacterium | reverse complement strand
AATCAGAATATTTCTATGATTGATTTCTATAAAAACGAACTGATAATATTATAGTAAAAATAGTAATGAAAATAAGCAATAATGAAAATGCTGTGGAATATCTGTCAGACAACAACATATTATTGAAGAAAAACTGAGGGGCGCTTGATAATTCTGAATAACTAACAGCTGCAATTGCTAGTAGACCTAAAACCACAATAGGAGCAATAAATCTTCTGAGATTAATTAATTCTGTAAAGAGAACTATGATGGCAAGAAATGATGTGTATGTTAGAATTTTCACGATGTCTATCTTAAAGCAGTTTGCAAAATCTTATCAAATATTGGAGATGCTGTCTCAAAAACTAGATTTGGAAAAAGTCCAAAAGTAAAAATTGTAAACGTAAGCACCACAAAAATAAATACCTCAGTAGCATTTAAATCAGTGAAGGTCTGTGTTCTTAAATTTATAGGACCTAAAAAAGTATTCTGAACCATTCTAAACATATAAACCGCTCCCAAAATAATGGTAAGCCCAGCAGCGATAGCTAAATATGTGTTATATTGAAATAATGAAAACAGTAGTAAAAACTCACCGATAAAGGCATTGGTGGTAGGCAATCCTACTGCTGCTAGTGCTAAAATCAACGTAAATGTGAAAAATTTTGGAGCTACATTTCTAATACCGCCAAGTTGTGCGATAGAAAGTGTAGATGTCCTACTAATAATAATTTCAGCAATATAAAAAAGTCCAAAAACATTGACCCCATGTGCCAACATTTGTATGAGCGATCCTTGAAGTCCCTCTTTAGTAAGAATAAAAGAACCTACTGCTATCAGTCCAACATGCGATAGTGACGAAAAAGCTAATAAATTCTTAAGATTGTCTTGCTTTATTGCAATAATAGCACCATAAATAATACCTATAACACATAAAACTAAAATATAAGGTGTCCAAAACTGAAGTCCTAATGGGAACAGTGGAATTAGCCATCTTATAAGAGCATAGATTCCCATTTTAAGCATGATACCAGAAAGAAGCATAGTGCCAGCAGTAGGAGCTTCTCTATAAGTGTCAGCTTGCCAAGTATGGAATGGGAAAATAGGGATTTTAACAGCAAAGGCTATAAACATAGATAAAAACAAAAAAACTTGTTCTTTCTCTGTTAGATTTGAATTATATAAAGACTCAATGTTCAGAGTGCCGTTGTAAGCATATAGATACATGAAAGCAAAAAGCATAAAAAGCGAGCCAGCAATGGTGTAAATAAAAAATTTAAAAGCCACTCTACTACTGATTTCCTTTATTGGATTGTCGCTCCATAACCATACTATGAAGTATATTGGGATAAGTGCTAACTCCCAAAAGACATAAAATAAGAAACCATCAGCTGCAAGAAAAACTCCGTTTAAACCAAACTGCATCAATAGCATTAATGAATAAAAAACATTCGGTCGTTCTATATCTTTTCTGAATGTTGACAATACAATTAAAGGTAATAAGAAGTTTGTGAGCAAAAGCATCCAAATACTAAATCCATCAGCTATGAGATGGAAATAGAGATTAAGCTTACTCACCCAAGGATAATTTACTTCTCCAAGTATTAGATTTTGCTTTTGTGTGATGAAAAAATAAACTGTAACAAAAAACAAAACAGAAGTAAAAGCAAGGGACAATAGTTTAGAGAGGGATTTGCCAGACAGCAACACCACTAAAGAGGCAACTAAAGGGAAAAAGAATAAAAATAACAACATACCTCTTTTAGTCTATTTGATAAAAATGTAAATAAGAATAAGAATCATAGAAACAACTATAAACAATAAATAGAAACCCAAATTTCCAGTTTGCAGTTTTCTAATTCTAGCACCAGCTTCCATTGATAATTTTCCTAATCCCTCTGGGACTCCGTCAATAACTACTTTATCTACTAATTTATATAAAGTGTCTGACAGCGCCAATATAGGTTTTACAAATAAAATGGAATACAATTCATCTACTTTATACTTTTCGTAAACTAATTTTTTAAACCCGGAAAGCTCACCTTCTTTGGCAGGTAAGTTATTGTTTTTAAGATACATAAAATACGCTGTAGCAATAGCTAATAAAGCTAATGCAGTAGCTAATCCCATCAACATGTATTCTGTAGTATGATCTAAGTGCTCGTGTGGTGTCTGCACAAGAACAGTAGATAAAAAGTCTTTCAGCCAATGATTGTGCGAAAAAACAGCAGGCAATCCCATAAATCCTCCAAAAGTTGCTAAAACGGCCAAAATTATAAGAGGTAAAGTAATAGAACTTGGAGATTCATGTAGATGCTTTTGCTGATCATCTGTACCTCGAAACACTCCGAAGAATGTCAAAAACACTAGTCTAAACATATAAAATGCTGTAAGTAACGAAGCCAGTGAAGCAACAATCCATAAAATCTTATTATGTTGGAAAACTGCAGCTAAAATTTCATCTTTTGAAAAGAATCCAGAGAAAGGCGGCACTCCAGAAATAGCAATTGAAGAAACCAAAAAGGTTATGAAAGTCAAAGGCATAGCCTTTCTAAGTCCACCCATATTTCTAATATCTTGCTCACCATGCAATGCATGAATCACAGATCCTGCTCCTAAAAATAGACAAGCTTTAAAAAAGGCATGTGTAATAACATGAAAAACTCCTGTAGAAAATGCTCCAACACCCAATGCTAAAAACATCAACCCTAATTGAGAAACCGTAGAGTAGGCCAATACTTTTTTAATATCATTTTGTAATACACCAATAGTGGCTGCAAACAATGCTGTGGCTGCTCCAATAATAGCAATTATACTTAAGGTGATAGGAGCTTGTAAAAACATAAAATCAGTACGTGCTATGAGATATATACCTGCGGTAACCATAGTAGCAGCATGGATAAGAGCAGAAACTGGAGTAGGTCCTGCCATAGCATCAGGTAGCCATGTATATAATGGCAACTGAGCAGATTTACCTGTAGCACCAATAAACAAACAAATAGTGATAAAAGTAATCAGTGGGACTGACATGGAAGCCCCTGAAGCAAATAATTCTTTAAGTGCAATATAATCTAGTGTTTTGAAATAAAATAAAATAAGAAAAATAGCTATCAAAAACCCGAGGTCTCCAATTCTATTCATTACAAAAGCCTTCTTGGCTGCATTATTATAGTCTTGATTTTTAAACCAAAATCCTATCAATAAATAAGAGCAAAGCCCTACTCCTTCCCATCCTATAAAAGTCACAAGCAAATTATTGCCCAAAACTAGAATCAACATAAAAAACACGAATAGATTCAAATAGGAAAAAAATCGGTGAAATCCCTCATCATCATGCATATATCCAACAGAGTATATGTGAATCAATAAACCAATGCCAGTAATAATCATGAGCCACATTGCCGAAAGCTGATCTACTAAGACTCCTAATGAAATAGAGTATTCTCCCATATTAATCCATGATAATAAATCGTGGTGAATAGGAGTCGCATTTGGAGAAAGAAAAGATACAAAAAGTAAACTAGATAAAATAAA
>JBIKJU010000038.1:0-12015 GCA_044360745.1 Chitinophagales bacterium | reverse complement strand
CTCCATTGCTTTTCGAGTAAACAGATTATACTGCGGTTGCTCCATCACAGGGCCTATGAGTTTAAATCGCTCTGCCCAATAATGAGCTTCAGTAATTTGTTGAGCAGTCCATTCCGATGTGCCCCAATACAAAATTTTTCCTTGTTGAATAAGCGTATTCATTGCCCATACCGTTTCGCTTATAGGCGTGTTAACATCAGGACGATGGCAGAAAAACAAATCGAGATAATCTACTTGTAATCTTATGAGAGCAGCATCACAAGCTTCCAAAATATGTTTCCGCATAAGACCTATCTGATTTGGCTTGTCTCCTCCCCAATACACTTTTGAAGATACCAAATAGGTACTTCTAGTCCAGTTTAGCTTTTTTAAAATAGCACCCATAACTATCTCAGATTTGCCATGAGCATATACTTCTGCATTATCAAAAAAATTAACACCTGCCTCGTAGGCCGTAATCATGAGTTTTTCTGCTACATCATCAGTTATCTGATGACCAAATGTGACCCAACTCCCTAGTGATAACACGCTTACTTGTAAGCCAGAATTTCCTAATCTTCTATATTCCATTTTAGTTTTTTATTGAGCTGAACGCCATTTAATTAATTCTTCGACTTCATCTTGTTTTATGTAATTATTCTCTACAGCCTTTGCTATCAGTATGTCATAATCAGTGAGTGTGATCAGCGGACATTCCGCTTCTTCAAATGCTTTAGTAGCTTTCTGAAAGCCATAGGTAAAAATAGCACCCATACCTATCACTTCTGCACCAACATCTCTTAGAGCTTTCACAACTTTCAGTGAGCTACCTCCAGTAGAAATCAAATCCTCTATCACAAAAACTTTTTGCCCTTTTTCAATCTTACCTTCTATAAGATTTTCAAGTCCATGGCCTTTAGGCTTATCTCGAACATACACAAAAGGAAGATTTAAAACATCAGCAGCGAGTACGCCATGCGGTATACCTGCGGTGGCTACTCCAGCTATAACCTCTGCATCTTTAAATTCATCATGAATTAAATCTGCAAAAGATGTTTTTATAAAGTTCCGTGTTTTAGTGAAAGAAAGAGCCCTCCTATTATCGCAGTATATAGGGCTTTTGATACCACTAGCCCAAGTAAAAGGATCTTTTGTGTTTATCACTACGGCCTTTATTTCTAATAAATATTCAGCCATGTCTCTTCCTATTACATTGTTTAACACCATATACTATCTTAATTTTATTTTTTTACGTACAATTGTACATATTTTTTTGAAGCTCATATGCACAAAATTGTCTATTTTAATAATTATAAACTTACTATCGCTAATGATATCTCTATTTTCAAAAATGGAGATTTCAAGTTAGTTCTTAGCGATCCATTGCTGATAGATGATTTTGAGCAAAATCCGGATAAGTTATTCAATGGATTTGAAGGAAATATCGGGATTTACACGCCTCTAATAGAAGACAGTTTAGAAAACATCATATCAGCATGCTCATCTATAGTGGCTGCGGGAGGATTAGTAACAAACGAAGAAAATGAAATTTTGTGCATCTACAGAAAAGGATTTTGGGATTTGCCGAAAGGAAAAGTAGACCAAGGAGAGAAAATAATAGATGCAGCAGTGCGTGAGGTAGAAGAAGAAACAGGCGTAGTTGCTATAATTACAAACTTTGAGCCTACAATCACTTACCACACTTATGTGATGAATGGTCAATTCTGCATAAAAGAGACCTATTGGTATAGCATGAAAGCCAATATAAACAACCAACTCAAACCACAATTAGAAGAAGATATAACAGCTATTGAATGGATAAATAGCAAGAATTTTGAAGAAAAAAAGGAACTCTTTTATCCATTAATTAGTGGCCTAATTAGCAACTTTTTAAACCTAAGCGAAAGATGAGTTTGTTAAATAAATTTTTAGACTTTGGAATAAAACTTACAGGTAAAAAGACTGCTAAAAAATCTAAGTGCTGTAAAAGTTTTAAGAAAGGTAAAAGGTGCAAAAAATGTCCAAAGGGATAACCGTGAAAGAAAAAAATAAAGTGAACTGGACATGAAAATATATCTTGACAATGCAGCTACAACAGGTATAGACCCTATAGTCTTAGAAGAAATGATGCCATTCTTAACTAGCAATTTTGGTAATCCATCGTCAATACATGAGTATGGGAGAAAAAGTAGAGCTGCTATTGAAAAAAGCCGAAAAATAATAGCGCAAGCATTAAATGCTTCGAGTGCAGAAATTTTCTTTACATCATGCGGCACAGAGAGCAACAATATGATTTTAAAGCAAGCCGTAGAAGACTTAGGAGTGAAAAGAATCATCAGCTCACCAATTGAGCATCACTGCGTTCTCCATAGCCTAGAAACCTTAGCTAGAAAAGGTATAGAGATAAAATGGCTAAGCGTAGATAACGAAGGCAATATAGATATGGGTGAGCTTGAACAATTATTAAAAGAGAGCTCTTCTACATTAGTGACAATCATGCATGCAAATAATGAAATCGGCACCATAGCACCCATTGATGCAATAGGCAAATTATGCAAGCAATATGATGCATATTTCCATTCAGACACAGTGCAAACGGTTGCTCATTACAAAATAGATTTACAAGCCACATCCGTAGATTTTATAAGCGGTTCAGCACATAAATTTCATGGACCAAAGGGTATAGGATTTGTCTTTATTCGTTCATCAGCTATACTAAAACCATATATACACGGTGGTTCACAAGAAAGAAACATGAGGGCAGGCACCGAAAACGTAGCAGGTATAGTTGGGATTGGAAAAGCAATGGAACTTTGGGAAAATAACAGGACTGACTATATGAATAAGATCATGAGTTTAAAGTCTTATTTCGCGGAAAAAGTAAAAAACGAAATTCCATCGGCAATTATTAATGGTAAGCAAGGAGATAAATCCTTATATCATGTGTTGAGTATAGCACTTCCCGAAAACACTAAAACTGATTTACTTCTTTTTAATCTTGACATAGCAGGTATATGTGCATCAGGAGCTAGTGCTTGTGCTTCTGGAAGCTTGCAAGCATCGCATGTAATGGAAGCAATACATGCGCCCTTAGACAAAAGAACCGTCCGTTTTTCATTTTCAAAAGACAATACGATTGAAGAGATAGATAAAACGGTGGAGGTTTTAAAGACTATGGTGTTGTGAGATTGCAAACTTCCATGAGCCTTTAATTTTAACAACATTTTTGTTGCTATACTTTAAGCGATATTTTTTGGAAAGCAAAAAGGAAATTTATATTTTTAAAATAAAAACGAATTACAAAATCATTGACTCCTCAAGTAGGCAGCCCAAAGAGGGCAAACTCATTCGATATGAATAAGCACAGTATTATCATATTGTTCATATTGCTGACCCAAACCCTCAGTGCACAGCTCTATGACCGCCACTGGCACGGAGGCTATATGAGCATGCTCACCTTCGAGCCAGACACCATACTCATAGATTCATTTCGAATAAATGGAGATTTTCCCTCAGCTACTATTTCCAATGCCGCTGGCGATTTGAGGTTTGTGTATAAGAAAACAGATATTTATGCAAAAGGGAGGTCCTTAATGAATAGCAAGTATGAACTACATGATTCTGTTTTAGCCGGCAATTTGATATACAACGCCTACGATGCAGCCTTATTCTTTCCAATAGACGACCATAGCTACTGGCTAATTCATAAAGATAACGACACCTCACTACGTGGTGTGGGTGGAAATCCAACAGAAATAAAAGCACACAAAATAGTAGATGCTAGCCCTTGGGTGAGCCATCCGTATATTGAGCGCAGCAAAGTCAGGCTTTGGAAGTTTAATCTCCCCTCTACTGAGCACATGACAGCTTGTGTACACGCCAATGGCAAGGACTATTGGCTGATGTTTACTAAAGCCAATAGAAGAGAATATGTACGCTTTTTGGTCACAGCAGATAGCATCTATGGCCCCTACTCCCAACAGATTGGTGGTAGGTATGAGGGTGTTGTAGTCGGTGGTCTTTGTTTTTCAAATGATGGTACAAAGTTAGCTGGTGTTAGTTACAAAAGCGAAATCAATATTATGGATTTTGACCGATGCACAGGACTCCTCTCCAACCACAGATCCATAGTCGTACACAATGATACCGTCTATTATCGAGGGCAGATGGAATATCTTGGCGGTGGTGGCCATGATGTAGCATTTTCACCAAGTGGGCGGTTTCTATACTTGTCAATGTATAATTTTTTATACCAATACGACTTAGCCGACCCCGACCCTGCACTCACTCGCTACACGGTATGGAAGTGGGATAGTATTTATGGTTTTTCGAGGATTTTTAAGATGAAGCCCACTCCCAATGGTCGCATCTTAGTCACCAACTATGATTGTATGCCTTGCAAGGGATTTCATCTGGTGCATGAGCCTGACAAAAAAGGTGCAGCTTGTCGATTTCAATGGGATGCCCTAAAAGCTCCTGTAGAAAATAACTACGGGGTCATCAACAATACCTTTAACTATCGGCTAAAAGAGGCTCCTCTGCCCGAAAATGCTAGACATGAACGCTATAGGTTATGTATAAGAGATAGCCTCGTGCTTGCCCGAAAGAAGTATGCTCATAGTAGTTATCAGTGGCTTGATGATAGGCTGTCTCCTTTGGGGGTTGATACCTCTATTTACGTGAAACCTCTTTCTTCTACTTCATATTTTCTGCTGATTAAAGATAGCACGCTGAGTTGCAATTTTCGTATCGATACGTTTAGTGTAGAAGTAGCTTTTGATACGCTTATTGAGAGAAACTTCTCTTATGCTGTTTGTAAAGGCGACTCGCTGACCATTGGGATTGAAGATCATCCTGCTTATACTGCCATGAGATGGAGAGCTCCACTTGATACATTGGCTTCTGCTATCCTCTTGACGGTAAACGAACCCTTATCTGTTACTCGTGAGGGCTACGATACGCTTTTCCCTTGTGTTCGCTATCAGGATAGGTATGCAGCCTATCCTTTATCAGAATGCACTATGGGCGAAATCTCCGTTTATCCCAATCCCTCATCGGGCAAGTTTATGTTTGATTTTAGAGGAAGCAGTAGCGCAGTAAACAGATTGGTAGTAGTAGATGTGTTAGGGCGTGTGGTTTGCTCAGAGAGCTTGAGCGATATGCCTGTGCATAGCCTAGACCTCACGTCAAAACCAAGTGGCATTTATTTTTATAAACTTTTTGATGCCTTTGGTAGGTCGCTACAGGAGGGCAAACTCATTCGATATGAATAAATGGGTGATATTCCTAGAATGTATATTACGTACTGTTGCTCAGACATACTTTCTCACTCACTGTCAAATAAAACAATAGACATTTTAAAAACTATGGTTTAAACAAATACCACTTTGGTAAAATAGCTTACCACTTCCCACACAACAAAAAAGCTAATAAGTGCAGCTACAGATAATTTTAGTCCTATTGCAAACAAAGTACCCAAAAATGTTGCAATGCCTGATTTAGCAGCTTCTTTAGAACTTCTTCCCCCTACCATATCCCCTACTATTGCACCTATCAAAAGACCTAGTATCATCCCTATGGGTGTAAAAAAGAATCCTAATACCATACCTATAATGCTACCAATAATACCCTGGCGGGTAGCTCCAAACTTTTGCGCAAACCAAATAGGCATGTAGTAATCTAATATAATGATAACTAGGGCAAGTATCCCAAAAATAACCAACGTAACAACACTAAATGGGGCAGTCAGCCATTGGACCAGTAGCATCCCAGCATAAGATAAAGGCGGGCCTGGTAAAGCTGGTGCCACACAACCGATAACACCAACTACACATAACACCACAGCCAATATCATTAAAACAATTTCAACATTCATCTAATTTCTTTTTTGCAAGATACAAAGGAATTTAAAAACAAAAAAATGGTTGCCAATAAAAGGCAACCATTATCAAATCAAATTCGTCAACAACTATCTCCAACCATGATTATTGTGTGAATAACTATTTGAACAACTATTAGTACTCCAATCATTACTTACAGAATTTGAAATAGAATTTACAACCGGACGCTGACGAAGAATTTGACGATGCTCCCATCTATCAATATAGCCATCTGCCATAGCCCTTCGTTGCATATCGCGCAGAATATTTTGCTCTCTTTGCAACTGGCGATAGGGTTGGTAATGCCCAGGAAGCACAGTGCCACAACGTCCTGGATTGTTATTCATTGTATAAGAATAATCATCTTGGTGAGCGTGCCATTGATTTTGGCGTTGTCCTCTTCTTTCTGATTGTCCGAAAGCCGATATCGCAACAAACATCACAGTAACTAACATCATTTTTTTCATAACTCGCTTTTTAATGGGTTAAAAATTATTTATACCTATAAGATATCATTACAATCATTAGGTTTAAAAAGCAATTCACAAAAATTGTAAAGCGGTAAAAAATAAAATATTCAAGTAGCTTATTTTTTCACAGTTTCATCTGTGAAGATAGCATCATTCAAATTTTGATTGACTTTATAATTGGCAAAGCTCATAACGATAAAACCCTTTGTTCTGTCACCTACTTTTTTTTCACTGCTTTTGCTATTAATATCTACTGCTACAGCTTTTGGAATTTTGAATTTTGCAACATCTATTGTAAATGTTGTATTGATAGGAAGTGTTGATTCACTTTGATAGACATTATCTATAATTACAGTACCATTAGCTTTTGTAGTAATTTGCGATCTTAAAATTAACTTACTCTTCTCATCAATCCAAAATTTAGCTAATACAAAATCTAAGTCAGCAGTTGGAACAACATTGATTACATGACATGAAAAAGTGCGTACTATTTCTTTAGCAGAACCTATACATTCATAAGCAGTGGTATCTCGGAGTTTATTGATAAAATAAAAAGGATTTTGCTTTGGTAAAAAAATTATTCCCTGAGATTTTACCTTAAACTTGTCAGGTTGCTTATAAAAAACCTTCCCTTTTGCTTGTTCTATTTTTAGTCCAGGTATATCAAACTTAATAGCAATGTCTGCGCTATAATCTTTTACCTTATAGAAATTTAAAACAACTTGTTGCAAAATAGACTTCGGAGATTGAGCATAAACCGAGATTTGTATGGTAGAAAATATTAAGAACAATAGTTTTTTAAAATTCTTCATAAATCAGTTTAAAATATCTTTTTTGTTGAAATGATAAAAAGAGATTCCAGTAAATAAAAAAATGTGTAGACTCAAAATAGAAATAGAAAACAACAATTGATTCATATCTATTGGATTGTCGAATAAGTTTCGCCAAATAATCATGTGCGTAGTAAATAGGAAGGGTTTCGCATTGTCTAAAACAGGTAATTCAAGTGTGCCAATGATAGTGAAAATGATAATAACACTCATAGACGCTACGATAGGTGTAATTGAATTATCGGTAAAACAAGACAGCATGAGCGAAAAACAAGATACAAGCGATAAGCTAATAAAAGCTACTAAAAAAGCAGCCATAAAACGCCAACTTAAATCTGAAGATTGTAGAATAACTAGCTCCTCGCTTTTTAAAACTACCAAATCACCAAAGCCAAACAAAAAATAACCTAATCCAAGTGACAATACTCCTAACAATAGAATCAATAAGAATGTATAAACAAGTCCTGCGATTAATTTTGCAAATAAAATCTGAGATCGCGAAAAGGGTTTAGTCAATAAAAAACGTATAGTGCCTGCAGACGCTTCGCCTGAAATTAAATCGCCAGTAACTAATGCAACTAAGAGAGGTAATTGTACAATCAACATTTGTAAAATAATGAAAGTCATTAAAGAGCCATTGAGCACTTTGCCATTGATATCAAATGATGAGTTAAAGCTCTGAAAAACAAAATCGAGATACTGCTGTCCATCAATAAAAAAAGCAATTTGAATAATGATCACAATAGATGCAATAGCTATAAAACCAATGTAACTTCTTGGTTTTGTAAGTATCTTATACAACTCTACCGTCAATAACTTTAACATAACATTTACTGATTAGTGAGTTTTAAGAAAAAATCTTCAAGCGTACGTTTGTAAGTGATGCTGTATATATTGTCAGTTTTTGAAGATATATACGATATAAAGTTAGGGATTTCGTTTTTACTCATATTAAAATGAAAAAAATTGTCGTCCTGATTTCTAAAATTAACAGACCACGAACTATCTAAAATTATATTATTCACAAGTTCTATATCATCAGCTTCAATAGTTACAGTTAAATTCTCGTTGCTCAACAAAGCAGAAACTGAGCCTTGTACTTTTACTTTCCCCTTGTTCATGATCACCATATCGTCAGCTATAAGCTCAATTTCGCTTAATATATGAGATGATAAAATAATAGTTTTCCCGTGTTCCTCTTTCAACTCTAATATTAGATTTCGTAAATCAATAATACCTTGAGGATCAAGACCTGTAGTCGGTTCATCAAGTATTATTAATTCTGGATTTGCAGCTAAGGAGTGCGCAAGACCTAGTCTTTGCTTCATTCCATGAGAATAATTTTTGACTAAATCATCTTCTCTGCCTTTGAGACCCACTCTTTCAAGCAAAGTAAATATATCATTTTTTGAAAGGCTTAAATTTGAGAGCTTTGCAAGCAAAAAAATATTTTGATAGGCAGACAAATAGTTATAGAAATCTGGCTTCTCTATGATGCTCCCTATTTTTGACAAAATCTCTTCTCTATGTTCTTTCAAATTTTTACCAAAAATATTGATCGTTCCGTTTGAGGGATAAATAAGAGATAAAATCATACGGAGGGTTGTACTCTTGCCCGCTCCATTCGGTCCTAAAAAACCAAAGACTTTGCCACGAGAAATCTCAAGACTTACATCATCTACAGCAGTAAATGAGCCGTATGACTTAGAAATATGCTCCATCGAGAGTAAAACATCGTTGTTCATGAACACATAAACAGCTTCGATACAGATATGTTTAACTAGAGTAAAATTGGGTGTTGATTTTGTTAAATGATTTAAAAGAGATTCGCTATAAGTTAAAAGTAAGCAGAAATCATCAAAATGTTTTATCTTTAATTCGCACTATGAAAAACATATTTGTCTTCTTTTTTTTGATACTATCTCAGCTGTGTATTTCGCAGGAGACCAAAACTGTGGTTCAGTTTTCAGGTTTTGTGATGACTTCAGACTCTTTGCAGGCTGTACCTTTTACGCATATCTCTATCCCAAAAAGAGGTAAAGTATCTACTGCTGGGCCTGATGGCTTTTTTAGTTTTGCTGCCGAAGCTGGAGATACGCTTTATTTTACATGCATTGGATTTAAGCCTTCCATTTATATTTTGCCAAAAGTCCTTGAAAAAAATAAATACTCTGTGATACAACTTATGAGCAAAACGGAATACTATTTAAAAGGCACAGTAGTTTATCCATGGGGCGATAGAGATGGTTTCATGAAAGCTTTTAGAGATTTACGATTACCAAAAGATGATCTACAAAGAGCTGAAGAAAATATGGACCCGCAAATGTTAGCGGCATTAGCCCAACAGCTCCAACCAAACGGTGCAGAAGCAAGTAGCGCATCGTTGAGAAGTAGTGCAGTAAACAAGTCATATTACGGACAAAGACCACCAAATAACTTACTTAATCCATTTGCTTGGTTTGAGCTTTACAAGTCTGCTAAGAAAGGGGAATTGAAATTAAAAAATCAATCTGAGTTACCACCATTAAAAGATTAATTTGTCATTTATTTTTCGATTGTTTGTTGAAAATCATTAGGTTTGATATATGCTATCATGTTTACTAAAATATCTTAAACCATTATCTGTTCTCGTTTTTTTGATAATTGCAAATGGGTGTGAGGAGAATGCAAAAAATAAAGACAAAAAAATTTTTAAATATAACCAATCAAGCGGTATAGCATCGTTAGACCCAGCTTTCTCAAAAGATCAAGCCACTATATGGGCCTGTACACATTTATATAATGGATTAGTTACCTTAGACGATTCACTTTCTGTTGTTCCAGCTATAGCAAGCCATTGGGAAATAGCTGATAGTGGAAAATCATATACTTTTCATCTCCGAAATGATGTATGGTTTCATGAAAACGCTTGCTTTAAAAATGGTAAGCGTAAAGTCAATGCCTTTGATTTTGTTTACTCGTTTTCTAGAATTTTAGATTCAAAAGTAGCTTCTCCAGGTAGTTGGATTTTTAGCGAACATATAGACACATCTAATGCTTTTACTGCATTGGATTCTTTTACATTTAAAATCAAACTTAAAAAACCGTTTTTACCGTTAATGGGAATTCTAACCATGACCTATTGTAGTGTAGTTCCTAAAGAGGCAGTAGATTTTTATGGTCCTGATTGGCGATCAAATCCTGTGGGGACAGGTCCCTTTTTGTTTAAAAAATGGAAAGAAGGTGTAGCACAAATTCTCTTAAAAAATAACAACTATTTTGAATTTGAAAACAACAAGCGTTTACCTTTTATAGATGGCGTAAAAATCACGTTTATCACTGATAAAAAAACTGAGTTTTTATCTTTCAAAGCCCATCAGTTAGATTTTATTTCTGGCATTGATGCCAGCTACATAGATGAGGTACTTGATGAGACAGGCAATCTTAAAGCAAACCTTAAAAATGAATTTAAACTTGAAAAATCACCTTATTTAAATACTGAATATTTAGGATTCAACACATTGCTTTCTACCACCAATAACAAACAGTTAAGACAAGCCATCAATTATGGAATAGATAGAGCTGAAATAATAAGATACCTCCGCAATGGAGTAGGCAAAGAAGCTATTCATGGATTTGTGCCGATGGGATTACCTTCTTTTAACCATAAAGAGATAGCGGCAAGCTATGACCCTCAAAAAGCCATAGCTTTACTTAAGAGCATACCTAAAGTTGAAAGAGAAAACATTTCACTTTATACAAATGAAACCTATAAAGAAATTGGATTAATGGTAACCAAACAACTATCAAAAATCGGGTTAGAAGTGAAGCTGGAGGTAAATCCTGGAAGTGTATTGAGAGAGTGGATGGTAAAAGGAAGTGTAGGTTTTTTCAGAGGCTCTTGGATTGCAGACTATCCTGATGCAGAAAGTTACTATGCTGTGTTTTATAGTAAAAACGGATGCCCGCCAAACTACACTCGATTTCGAAACATTGAATATGACAAGATTTATGAAGAAGCTTTGTCTGAGACGAATGAAAATAAACGATTTGAACTCTATCATAAACTTGATGGTATCATCAATAAGGAAATTCCACTTGTGCCTCTTTATTACGATGAAGTTTTAAGATTTTACCACAAAAATATTCATGGACTGAATGGAAACGGACTTAATATTCTAAAATTAAAAACTGTAAAAATAATCTCATGATACCACATACCGACTTGATATTAAACCCAGATGGAAGCGTTTATCATCTTAGACTTTTACCACATCAAGTTGCTAAAACGATTATCACAGTGGGTGATCCTCATAGAGTAGCTGATGTGAGTAAACACTTTGACACAATCGAACATAAAGTTGAATATCGCGAGTTTATAACACATACAGGTTATTTAAATAATCATCATTTGAGTGTAATTTCAACAGGCATTGGTACTGATAATATAGATATTGTTTTGACAGAACTCGATGCCTTATTTAATGTTGACCTTCATCACAGAAAGGTAAAAGAAGAGCTAACTACCCTCAAAATTATAAGGCTTGGAACTTCAGGTTGTTTACAAGCAGATATACCAGTAGATAGTATTTTGATTTCCGAGTATTCAATTGGACTAGATGGGCTATTGCACCATTATGTTTTAGAGAACACAATTCAAGAGTTGAATCTTTTAAATGCATTTGTTGGGCAAATTTCATTACCAAATATTACTCCATATGTAGTAAGAGGAGGTGAGGAATTGATTCAGCTTTTTGAAAAAAAATATGTGAAAGGAGTAACGTTGACAGCCGAGGGCTTCTATGCTCCACAAGGAAGAAAAATTCGAATCCCTATTTCTAATCCTAGTATTTTAGATGACTTGACAGTCTTTAAACA
>JBIKJU010000009.1:0-21958 GCA_044360745.1 Chitinophagales bacterium | reverse complement strand
ATCCTCATCATAGAGTCACAAATCTGGAAATGGAAACTGCTGGAATTTATGGCTTAGGTAAAATCATGGGACATGAATGCTTATCGATTAATGCATTAATAGCCAATAGAGCTACCCTTACTTTTAGTGAAGACCCAAAACTAACTGTAGATAAAATGATAGAAGAAGTTTTAGAAGTGCTTACTGATAAAATGTCAATGATTTAAACATTTTCAACTCGACATGGCAAAGTAACATAAAAACGAGTACCAATACCCATTTCAGACTCAAACCAAATCTTCCCACCACTACTGTCTATTATTTGCTTTGAAATTGCAAGTCCTAAGCCAGTACCTGATGACTTGGTTGTAAAATTGGGAACGAAAACTTTGTCAAACTGATGACGTGGTATACCTTTTCCGTTGTCTATAACAACTACTTTAATTTGACCATACTCCTCTAAGATTAAAACTTCGATTTCCCCATTATCAACTTCGTCTAGACTTTGTATGGCATTCTTTAAAAGATTATTGAATACTGATATAAGTTGATTTCTATCAGCAAAGACTGTGGCTGCTTCTGTATAACTTTGCAAACGGATTCCCTTCTTAGACTCAGTTTCAAATAAAGATACAATGTCTGATAAAAGTGTATTAAGATTCACAAACTCATTGTTTGGTTTTGGCATTTGAGCAAAAGAAGAAAATGCCGTAGCTATCGAAGATAGATTATCTATTTGTTCTATTAGTGTGCGATTTACTTTTTTAGCTAGTTCACTTACGTTTGGATTATTCTCATCAATAGCTCTTTGCAGATATTGAATACTAAGCTTCATTGGAGTGAGCGGATTTTTTATTTCGTGCGCTATTTGTCGAGCCATTTGTCGCCATGCTGTCTCTCGTTCGGTTTTAGCTAATTCTTTTGCACTACCTTCAAGTGCCACTATCATTTTATTATACTCTAAAATCAGCCTACCTATTTCATCATTACTATTCCACTCTATTGGCTCATTCGATTTCTCTAAATTTACACGTTTAAATTTTTCGCTTATAAATCTTAATGGCCGTGTAATAGAATTAGAAACAATGATTGAAAATAACACTGCACACAAAAAGAGGAAAACATAAATATTCATTAGCGTGACTAAAAAAGATGAAACTTCTTTATTGATATCATTAGTCTTTTCAAAGTAAGGAATATTTAAATAGCCAACTACTTGCTTATTATTGCTTCGAAGGTTTGTATAAAAAGACGAGAAAGTGAGATTACCAATTTTCTCACTTTTCTCAAATTGATTAACACTGGATTTTTGGAGTTCGTGAAGAGCCTCTGGGTTTAGCTTTCGTGAGATAATGCCATTGTCATATAATTCTTTGCGTGTAGTATGGATTAATGAACCAGACTGGTCAAAAACATTAATGTCTAGTCCATTGATTTCACTTAGTTTAAGGAGCTCTATTCGCATACTCTCAGAGGCTAATTTGTTTTTTTCTAACGAGCTATTTAAAATAAATTGAGACCCTATAATAATGGATTTCACCTTTTTAGAAAAACGATCTGTATAATAAGTATCGTACTGATCATGAATAAACGAAACTGTGACAAGGCCTATGATAACAAATGAAATAGCTACTAGAGAAAGCAAAGCAATCTGAAGTTTATTTTTAAATGTCAGCTGGAAAGTATCTTCATACCCCCTAGTTTTAAATCTTTTTCCAACGAATGGCAAAAAGACAGCTAGAACCAAAAGAGCTATACTATAGATAACAAAGTAATAAGAAAAAGAGGCTAAGGGTTCAAAAAAGCTTTCTTGTGGTGTAGATACAATTACTGTTTTAGAAAACTTCCCATCTACTTGAAAATGCTCCCAATCCCTAGCTTGATAAAAGCGACTACTTTCTGCACTTTCGATTTGATTTGCAAAATATGGATAGGGAAAAGAACCCAACTGGTATACTAACTTGTCGTCTTGATATACTCCATAACTATAATCTTTCAATCCTTTTTTATATTCACCTACACCAAGCTCAATCAGTTCTGGATATACACTCTCAGAACTATACATTAAAGGCTTAAAAATAAGACATAGATAGCTCAATGAGGAAATTTGCTTATCTATTCGAACTACCCCAAGATAAGCATTACTATAAACTGAATCTTGAAGAATAATTAATGTATCAACTTGAATATTTTGACTTTTAAATACTTTATTTTGAACATATGAGATAATAGTTGAATCAACTATTGTCTTGGCTGTATTTTGATTATCAAATAAAACAAGATCTACATCATAATTCTTAAAATAGTCTATAAAGTAAAGCAAAGACAGTCTATCTTTCAATTCGGCATAAGATACATCATTTGTTGCAAAATAGTTTTGTAAAACATTATCTGACTTTATAGTTTCTGCAATCTTTGCAAAACCATAATTTGCCAAAAAACCATCTCCTTCTATCAGTTTATTTGCAATAAGTTGTCTTTGAACTCTTTCTTTATCTTCATATAAATGTTCTAAAAAAAACATACTCAACAAAGCTCCCATTGCCACATGAATCATTGACCTTCGCCATTGAAATAAATTTAATTTATTTATAACAGAGTAGTATGAAATAAACAGATAAACAAAAAGCCATAAAAACCCTATCATTAAATCAAGGAAAACATCTTCAGTGTATACTAAAAAAGAAAGGAACAAATACACCGCCATTGGAACCATTAGGATATATTTTCCTCGCTTGGATAATGTTAGGACTTTTGAAAATCTGTATAATGACAGAAAATTCAAAAACACAACTAATGTGATAATTGTGATAGCTAAAAAACTAAAAAGGGAAAGTGTCAAGACATCATACAATTGAAGCGATATCAATGAATCTATTATGAAAATTTTGAAAAATAGAAAAATAAGGAAGGTATGCAAGCCAACCAATACACCATAAGTATATTGTTGTAGCTGTGATTTTATCTCCTTTGAATTAAGAAAAAGAAAAGCAAACCAAATCAAATAAAAAATCAAACTAATTAGTAACTGACCAAGAGAGGAAGCAAAGTAAGAGTTCGCAAGTACATTGGGGTCAAACAAAGGCCAATGAGAAGGCAAGTCAGGAAAATGAATAACCAGCATGAAAAATCTAAAACTAAAAAGAGACATCCCGAAAAACAAAAAGGAAAGAAAACCTCCAATCTTAGCAAATACAATTGTAGAAAACCAGTAAAGAAAATATATAACTATGGCAATCAAAATAATGGCAATCAACATCCTCACATAACTAAAACTTGAAGTAGAAATACCAATATCACTATACAAACTGCCTATTACATCCCCATTACCTGTTACTACATCAAGTCCTCCATTTGTTTGTTTATCTGTTATATTTAAGTTGATTTCTGCATTATCTAGCGGTGTATGTTTATTTTTTAAAACCTTGTTAGCAATTTTATATTGTGATTTTATTAATGACAATCCTATAATCTGTTTTTGTGCTACTTCTTTTTTTTGCAATAAATACCACCCATTTTGCAACAAAACCAATTGTGTTTTATTTTCATAAAGCGAAGGGGGAAGATCTAATAATACTTGATTTGTAGTATATAAGCTCAGTGAATCGTGTTCATATACAAAAAGTTGCATAGCCCTATCAGCTGGCAATAATGATTTCAAATTTTCGTATGAATTAAAATAAGACTTTTTGTTATCAATCAATTCATTAAAAAGTACTTCCTCATCAACAATAAAAGAATTGACAGTAGTAGCTATACTTCTTAAATTTTGCTTGCCTGGTATTACAAATAACAAAATGCCAGACATTAGTCCAGCAAATAGCATCAAATATGTAATACGACTTCTCAAAAGAAACTTAAAGTTGAATCATTGCAAAAATCAATCCTAAAATAGCTTTCTTTACTTAATTTTTAGAAGAAGATACACTTAGCGCGCTACTAACTCTTTCAATCTAGTGCTCGTCACTCGTTGTCCTGACTCATAAGCCACTAAAAAAGCCTCTTTATAGCCTAGGAACTTTAGCGATTCTATGGCGCTTCTAGCATCGCTTAATTTACCAAAGTCACCTACCATAAACCGAATAAGTCCATTTGGCAATTTTTCAATAATGATTTCTCCAAATTTTTTTTCAATCATTTCTTTATTCTTTGGATAGGTCTTATCTGCCATAAACTGAACCCTAAACAAAGCTTCAGTATTATCATTTGGGAGATTCTCTCGTGCTGCATCAAGATTAATATTAGTTGCGTTTTCAGCTTTTGGTTCTATAGCTTTTTGAGGTTCCGTTGTTTCAACTTTATTTCCTGAGGTTGGGGATTGGCTAGCAATTTTTACATCTTTGGGTTCAGGAGCTGCTTCTATTTCAGCTTTTGAATAATCTATTTGAACAACCCTTTTGGTGCCCTCAAGTTCATTTTTATATCTGTTAAACGCTTTGAAAAGCGAGATTGCATAAAGCTCTTGAGCCTTTTCTGTACGCATATATTGCTCCTCTTCTAAGTTAGAGATAAAACCAAGTTCTGTCAATATAGCTGGCATAGATGATTTATATAATACATAAAAACCAGCTTGTTTTACCCCCCTTGATTTTCTACTTCCAACAGCTATTTGCTCTTCTTCTATTTTTGCAGCTATTTTTAAACTTTGATCTAGAAATGCATTTTGCTTCATACTCATTATGATATGCCCTTCTGGAGTATTGGGGTCAAAGTCATAGTTAGAGATTCCACCTTCTTCGAGTTCTATAACGGCATTTTCACGTTTAGCCACAGCTAAATTTTCTTCAGTTTTATGCAATCCTAAACAGTAGGTACTCGATCCGTAAGCCGCCCTATTCTCAGAAGCATTGATGTGTATTGAAAAAAATAAATCAGCTTTAGCTTTATTAGCTATATCAGCTCGCTCATTTAACGTTAAAAATCTGTCAGTTTTTCTAGTGTAAATTACTTTTGTCTCAGGATAATTTTTTTCGACCATAGCACCAAACTTAAGGGCTACAGAAAGCGCTATGTTTGACTCCCTAGTCCCATTTAAGCCTACTGCACCTGGGTCCTTTCCCCCGTGACCAGCATCAATAACTATAGTCCGTATAGCTGTAAAACTTTGCGCCATTAATCCTCCAAATGGAAGTTTAACAATCACTAATACAATTAACCAATAGGTTAAGCGTTTGAAAAGATTATTTTTGCTGGCTATCATTTTAATTAGACTACTATCGTACCACAAAGTTACATAAGATCACTCATTACTTTAAGATGTTTTTTCATCATTCTTACTGTTACTATGTCTACTTTTGTGGTAAACGCTCAAAGTAATAGCTCTAGTGTTGGCCTAACTCAACCATCTGATTCCTTAAAAATTGTAAAAAGAGGGTTTAAAAACTCAGTAAGCGAACAACCCTTGGATTCAACAGCATTATTAAGCCTACAAAAGCAAGATAGTAGCAAACAGAAAATAGATTCAATTCAAATGCCTCAAGATGATTCTGAAATCAAGGAAAAAATCTTGTATGAAGCAGAAGACTCAATAGTATATGACCTGGGCAATAAGATGATGTATCTTTACAACAAAGCCAAAATGACCTATGGAGCAACTGAACTCCAAGCTGATTCTGTAGATTTCGATTGGAATACGTTTACGTTATATGCCAATGGAGTAAAAGACGACAGTACTGGAGAGGTAAAAGGAAAACCTATATTCAAAGATAAAGATAAAGAATATAGTGCTGGCAGCATGGCGTATAACTTCAAATCCAAAAAAGGAAAAGTATATGAAGTATATACACAAGAGGGAGAAGCCTATTTGCAAAGTAAGACAGTAAAACGAAATGAAAACGAAGAATGGTATGGATTTAAAAATAAATATACCACCTGTAATCTAGAGCATCCGCATTTTCACTTTAGTGCAAGAAAAGTAAAAATGATACCCAACAAAGTAATTGTAACCGGTCCAGCAAATTTAGTAATAGCCGATGTGCCAACCCCTCTTTATTTACCTTTTGGTATATTCCCAGTTAAGCAAGGACGAAGATCAGGTATTATTTTTCCTCAATTCGGAGAAGATGCTAGAAATGGCTTTTTTCTTAGAAATGGAGGATATTATTTTGCTATAAATGATAATTTGTCTATTAAACTACTTGCTGATATATATACCAACGGCACCTTTGGTATTAGGCCATCAATGAGTTTCAATAAGCTATACAAGTATAATGGGAATATCAATTTTGCTTGGATACGAACAAGGCCTCAAGATCCTGATTTGCCAAATGCTAAAGCGGTGAATGACTTTAACCTTTCATTAAATTTCAATCTTGACCCACGTGCTGCGCCCACACACTCATTTTCAGCAGCAGTCAATTTCCTGACAAGCAATTTTATAAGAGCCGATAGAGAAACTGGGGCATTAGCTTTAGCTACTTCATTCAATTCAAATATTAATTATGAAAAGCGGTTTACTCGCTTTCCCTTTTTAAGTCTATCGCTGTCTTTAAATCATTCTCAAAACCTAGCTACCAAGCAATTTAATCTTACGTTTCCAGTCTTCAGACTCAATGTATCAAGGGTAACCCCATTTAGATCAAAAGTAAATACAGGCTCGCCAAAATGGTATGAAAATATTGGTATCACTTATAACTTTGAAGCTAAAAATGTACTAAACACTTTCGACTCGTTGCTATTTAAACCAAACTCTTGGAAAAATATGCGCAATGGAATGCAGCATAACCTTAGTGTTGATGCGCCATTTGTACTGGCGAAATACCTTAATGTGTCGCCATCATTTCGATATACTGAACGATGGTACTTTCAATCAATAAACAGAACTTGGCAAATTGAAGATTTGACAGTAAGAGACCCAGCAGGTAATACAAATATTTATCCAGGCATGTACCAACATATCCAAAACGACACCTCTTATGGGTTTTATGGAGTTAGAGATTTTGAAGCATCGGTATCATTTAATACCAAACTCACAGGTATTTTCAATTTTAAAGGTAAATACCTAAAAGGCATTCGCCATATTTTCACACCTTCAGTTACAGCTGTTTACAGGCCTGACTTTGGAACAGATTTTTGGGGATATTACCGAAGTGTGCAACAACAATTTAATCAACCAGAAAATCAACTAATTTATACTCCTTATGATGTCGGAAATCAACTTTATGGAGTGCCAGGACAAGGTATGGTAGGAGCATTAAACTTTTCATTAGCGAATAACTTTGAAGCAAAAGTTTTCTCTAAAAAAGATACCGTAAAAAACGAAAGGAAAATAGCCCCTCTCGAACGATTAAACATTTCAGGAGGATATAATTTTGCAGCAGTTACAAACAAACTCAATCCTTTTTTAATAAACGGAAACTTCAACTTTTGGGAAAACTTGAGAGGTAATTTTAATTTAGTCTTCGACCCATATGCTTTAGATAGTCTAGGTATTCGCACAAATACTTTTCAGTATGATGTAAACAAACAAATCTTGCGCTTCCAACAAGGTAATATTACACTTTCAGGAAGATTTGCAGGTAAGGCAAAACAAAACACAAATAGCGCACAAACTGGCTTTATAAAAGGCGACTATGTATCATATGACCCTTATATGTTTTATGACTTCAACATCCCTTGGGCTGTGAATGTAAATTACACTTTCAATGTATCATCATCTGTAAATCCAATTACTAGAAGAGATACTCTTCTCTATACTCAATCAATCACTGCTGATATCGATTTTAATTTAACTCCAAAGTGGAAAATAGCTGTAAGTTCTGGTTTCGATATCACTCGAAGAGAAGCTACCCTAACAAATTTTACGGTGATGCGCGATCTCCATTGCTGGGAGCTAAACTTTAACTGGACAGCTTTCCCAGTTCAATATCAACAATTTTTAATAGAGCTTCGGGTGAAAGCCTCCATGCTAAGAGATCTTAAGCTAACCCGAAGACGCTCTTTCTTAGATAATAACTTTTAACTAAAAAAATGAACTGTACCATCATAACCATAGGAGACGAGCTGCTCATCGGACAAACTATAGACACCAACTCTGCTTGGATAGGCCAAAAGCTAAATGCTATGGGGATTACCCTCAAAGAAAGAATGGCTGTAGGAGATGATAAAAGCGCTATTATCAATGCACTAGAACGTGCAAAATCTAAGTCTGATGTGATACTCATAACTGGTGGACTTGGACCTACCAAAGACGACATCACCAAAGCTGCGTTTTGTGAGTTTTTTGGAGTAGAGGAAGTGCTTCACGAAGAAACGTTTGATCGCATAAAACGATTTTTTGAAAAAAGAGGTAAGGAGTTGATTCCTATGAATAAAAAACAAGCCATGCTTCCTGCTAACTGTACTGTTTTATCCAACGAGAGAGGCACCGCCCCAGGTATGTGGTTTGATGAAAACAATATAATTTATGTCTCTATGCCTGGTGTACCTCACGAGATGAAACATTTGATGGAAACTCATGTCATACCTCGTTTGGCTGAACGATTTCCACTACCTACCATAGTACATAAAAACATGATGGTAGTAGGGCTAGGCGAAAGTAGAATCGCTCAAATGATTAGCGAAATAGAAGATAGTCTTCCTAGCTATATAAAACTAGCTTATTTACCAGAGTTGGGTGTCGTAAAACTACGACTGAGTGGTTATGAAATTTCTAAAGAACAAGAACGTGAGTTACACAACTTTTTTATTGCAATAAAAGAAACACTCGGCAAAAATGTGTTTGCAGATGACGAAACTTCGCTATCAAAAGCAGTAGGAGAGTTATATAAAACACATCAAAAAACATTTGCTATAGCAGAAAGTTGCACAGGAGGATATGTAGGCCATTTAGTAACTTCTGATGCAGGATGCTCGGCATATTTCAAAGGTAGTCTGGTTACTTACTCCTATGAAATGAAAGAAAATATATTAGGCGTAAGTGCTGAGCTACTCAACTCACAAGGTGCGGTAAGCGAAGCTTGTGTATTGGAGATGCTCGAAGGTTTGCTATCAAAAACAAATGCCGACTATGGAGTAGCTATTAGTGGTATTGCTGGCCCCGATGGTGCTACAGCCTCAAAGCCAGTAGGTACGGTGTGTTTTGCTGTAGGAAATAAATTATGGAAAAAAGCCTACACCCTATCTTTCTTTCCGGGCAGAATGGAAAACATTAAAATTTCCTCTATCACTGCCTTAGACTTATTGCGCAAAGCGCTTTTGAAAAATGTGAATTAGACTGATAGATTTTTAGATTAGAGACATTTGGGTTTCGGGGACATCCTCTTTTTTCCGTCTTTTCAAACTGGTGGGGTTTAGGATATGGGTAAGAAAACTCAGACTTCTCGGTAGAAGACTTCTATCAAAGTGACTAAATCGATATAAAAACATAATCAATTTAATGCTAAACTAAACATCTAAAATCCAATAGTCTAAAATCTAATCATCTAACTATCGAGTCTTTCACTTTTTCTGCTCTTTTAGCTTCTTCTTTTCCAATTTTGCTTTGTAGCGCTCATCGCGTTTTTGTCCCCCGAATAGAGACACATTTACATAGCGATATGGGTTTTCTTTTACATCTACCAATAGTTTATCTAGATTGGCGGTGGCCGCTTCAAGGTTGGTGTACATTTGTTTGTCTTTTACAAGCTTACCGATAGTGCCATCACCTTTATTTATTTCAGCTAAAATGAGTTGAAGCTCAGCTATAGCAAGCTTAGCATTGGTGATAGTTTGCTTAATATCAGATTCGGTGAGTTCAGTACTGAAGTTTGCCACATTCTTCAATAATTTATCAATGTTTTCATTATTCTTCTCAATGTTGGCAGTAATAGACTCTACATTTTTTAAACTATTATCAAGTGTGCCAGACTTCAACGTAGTTTCAAGCGTTTGAGTGATTTCTGCGATATTGCCAAGAGATTGATTCAGCAAGCCTATCGTACTAGCTGGATTGTCTTTGTTGAGTGCCACAGAAAGTTGATAAAGTACTGTGTCTAACCCCATCAAAGTTCCACTTATTTTATTAACCAATGGATTAATAGCACCTCCGATAGAAGACACTAAATCAGGCTTGAAAAAAGACTGAATAGTATCGCCACTTTTAAAATGAGAGGTAGCCTTACCTAAAATTATGCTAACTACTTTTCCACCCACTAAATCGGTAGATTGGATACTAGCCTTTGAGTCTGAAGGTATAGGAAAATCATTTTCGGATAGTATTTCAATGACTACTTTTCCATTGGTAGGATTGATTTGCATATCACTTACTATACCTATTCTGTAGCCATTAATGACTACAAGATTTGACTTATAAAGTCCATCGACAGTACCATAAACAGCATAGTATCTATTTTTAGTAGAAAACAAGTTTATTCCTTTTAAGAAATAAAAGCCCAAAATAAACACTACGAGAGTGATAAAGGCAAAAATTCCAACTTTAGCTTGATGTGTCACGTTTTATCTTTGTTTCAAAAATAGTATTTTAATGTAGATAAGCAATAATAAGCAAAATTTACACTAAGAAGGCTCCTTTTTTGTCAGTAGTTTCCTGAGTGGATTGATGTCTTTGTCCTTATCCCGTATTTTAAAAAGCTGCTTAAATTGCTTCAAAAGTTGTACTTCAACTTTAGATTTTATCTGGTTGAGTACCTCAGGATCACTCTCCTTACCTTTAAATTTTTCTGTTGAAATACGCTTACCAAAAGAAAAATACAATTTCTCGGGGCGAGGCAAAATGGTATTGCCGAGTCCTTTTACGGTAGGAGGAAATCTATCGCCACTTTTGAAAATGGTTTCCGCCAGACCTGTGAATGACAAAAACTTGCCAATTATATTTTTATGAAAAAAGTCATTTGCATCTTTCACCACTGTAAAGGCCTCCTCAGCTCCTACAGCAGCTACAGGAATAATATCATATCCATGTTGCAATGCCATTTTTACAAATCCTGTTCTATCAGACCATTTCAACACATACTCCTCCCCTTTTCGCTTACAAATTTCTCGTGTACCACCAGGGAAAACGACTAAATTATCTCCACGCTTCATTAAGGCAGCACAGTTTTCTCGCGAAGCTTCTACTACACCTAATCGTTCAGTAATCAAATCACGCCAAAGTGGTATTTGATAATGCATGCTATCAGCCAATGCGCGAAGTATAATTCCCTTTTGAAGGTATAGCTCTATCGCGAATGGATAACCATCCAAAACCCCTAAAATAGTATGGTTTGAAACATATAAAGCGGGTTTACTTGCGTCTAAATTTTCTAATCCATAAAACTGCGGATCGAAATAGAGCTTAAATGGCTTGATGAAATTCTCCGCAAATGATTTTGAAGGAGGGTGAAAATCATAGTTGTTTTTCTTAAAGTCCATAGCGATTTGATTTGTATAAACATACAAAAAAACTAAATAGATTATAATTTTTTCTATACAAAAATGATTTGTTCGGGCTTTCTGTTGTCTGGCTTCCGCCATTTTAAAATTGATTCGTTATCAGTAAACACTAGTTCTATTTTCACTTTTAATCTATCTTTTATATCTCTTTCAATCTGTTGTTTTAAATTGCTATTGCCCACAAGCAAAATTGAAACATCGTGTTGATAGAGATAGTTTTTTGTTGCTATAATTATTATATCTGCAAGCTCATATTTTTTTAAAAGAGTAATGATAGCAGCAGGAAAAACAGATGTGCCATTAATTTTTAATAGTTGATTTTTACGACCAATCACTGGTCCCAGTCGCATGGACGATAAGCCACACTCGCAAGTTGATATATATTTTGAAACAATATCTCCTGTTTGGTACCTAACTAATGGCATACCCGAAACACCGATGTGTGTAATCACCAATTCTCCACATTCACCGTCTGATACTTCGTTGCCATCGTCATCAAGCACCTCAGCATAAATCAAATCTTCATTAAGGTGTACACCACACATTTTGCTACACTCACTAAAAGCGGTTTGCATTTCAGAAGAAGCGTAGGTGCTGTATAATTCTATATTCCAAGCTTCAGAAATTCGTTGCGCTAAAAAATTTGGTGATAGATTTTCGTCTCTTATAGGCTCTCCTATACAAATGACTTTTTGAACACTAAGCTCTTCTAATTTGATATTATTTTGCTTAGCATAGTCTATTATCTTTATCAAAAATGACGGCACAGCTACGAGCACAGTGACCCGATGACGAATGATGGACTCTAGTTGAAAAGCCGGAGAACCAGGTCCAGAGCGCACTACAGCACAGCCTATAGCTCTAAGTCCTGAGAGATATGCTAGCCCTGCCATAAACTGCTTATCAAGTGTAAGCATCAGCTGTACTACATCATTTTTATTTACTCCTGCTAACTCAAATGTGAATTTTTCATTATTACATAGGCGATCTAAATCTGATTGATTGAGACCGACAGTTAGTGGAGAACCTGTAGTGCCAGAGGTGGTGCAGTACTCTAAAATTGACTCAGTATTTATAGTGTAAAAATCGAAATGATGAGTAGCAAAATCATTTTTAGTTGTCAATGGAACGCGCTTAAAATCATGAACATGTTGAATTTGTTCTATAGAGATTGGACACTGAGAAAAGAGGTGTTGATAGTACGGTGAATGCCTTTTTACAAACTGCAATTGCTCAATTAATTTAGGGGACAAATTCAATTGTGGTGTCATAATTTTATCCTTCAAGTATTACAAAAGCAATAGCCATAGTTTTGATATGAGAAAGGGAAACAAAAATATTTTTAATCCCTTTTTTTTGAACAATAACCAATGTATCGCCCGTCAATTCAATAAATGGCTTACCCAAATCATCATTTAAAATTTCCACTTCATTAATATGCATTCCATCTCGCCAACCTGTGCCTAAGGCTTTGAAAAAAGCTTCTTTAGCAGCGAAGCGTGCTGCAAAACTCTCGGCTGTACTTTGCTTTTCACAATAGTCAATTTCACGCTTTGAAAAAACTTTTAGTTTAAATGATTCACGAGTTATGGCTCTCGCTACTCGCTCTGTCTCTATAATATCAGTTCCGATGCCAAAAATCATTTCAGTTTATTTTTACACTCCTCAATTTTAGCTAAAATTTTTCTAGTTTCATTTTTATCATTGATTTCCTTTGTGAGAGATAAATTATAATATTGTATTGCTTCTTGTAATTGCTTATTTGATGCGCAAAACTCACCTATCCAAAAATAGGTTTCCCAATACTCGGGGTTTAACTGAATAAAGGAGGTGACATCTAAATCAAGCTTTTTGCCTTTTATGTGTTCTCTTATCTTATTTTTTACTTCTTTAAACTTTTGAAAATTTGTCCATTCTATGGTTGATAAAAACGGGTCGGCAGCTATTGTCAGTTGTTGATTATAGATTTGTGAAGCATCTTTCAGTTTTTGAGCATTTTCAAAAACAGAATCGAAGTCATAACATAAAAATTTTCCTAATTGAAAAGGTGGTGTAGAAATCCAAAATCTACGGATAGAGGGTTGAAAAACCACTGAGTGCATAGCAATTAATTGATTTAACGCCTTTTCATTTCCCAACCCAATATTTGTGTTTTTCTTCCCTCGTTGATCTCTTAAAATCTTAACAGCACTAACTGGATCTACAACTTTCAACGTATCTAATAATTCATTGAGGCGCAGAAACCTATACATAGAAGCACTTTCATCAATATTAGTTAAATTATTTTTATCATTATCAAACGCTTTGCTTTGGTAATGATTAGAACATAATAATCGATTTGTGTTTGAATAAAAAATAGATGTTTTTGTTGGTGACTTTTCAATTAGAGCGGCAGATTTATCTTTATCTGAACCTATCATAATTGTTTCACTCACAAATGTTTTTCTATCTTGAGCTATAGCATAAGCTTGATCTATATTTTCTGCATACTGCAAAATTTCTCGTGCTAATAAAGATATTGGTGTAGCAGCAGCAGTGGGCATATCAGACTTTGCCGCATTTATGGTTACAGTTACTCCTTTTTCATTCATACCCGAAACACAGCCAAGCAAACCAGGCCAAGTAAGCATTACAAAACGATACCCAGAATCAGGTTTTACAAATAATAAAAGTTTGTATTTTGCAAATTCATCGCTGACATAAAAATCGAAATTTCTAGCAATTAGTAATTGAGAGTCTACTGAGCTTGTCCCCCATGTTGCAAAAGAAGTACATCCAACAAGAGCTAAATTTTGCAAAGCATGCCCAATATCGTGTGCAGCATGATAATTTAATATTCGCTCATAAGGAGGTGCTATAAAATTAAATTCATCAGACACAAAATGAGATTCGCCATAGATTTCTTGTAGGTACTCAGCTTTTATGTGTTTATCAATATCACGATTAAAAAATTTGACAAAATACTTCAAAAACTTTAAATAATCATTTGATGGAACTAGCTCCTTTATTCTATCTACAAATATTTTTTCATGAACGTACAACACCTCTTGATTGAGCATTCCTAAAGCTGCACCTCTTTCAAATGCATCACCCTCAATATAAGCCTCCCACCATCCAGCATCGTTTTTCCTTAGCCAATTATTTTTGACTATAAAAAAGCTGTCATTTACCACTTCTCGTTTCCATTCTAAAACACTTTTATCCATAACGACAGGAGTTTCAATTTGCATACCCCATCGCAAATAGCAAAAGATCAACACTATTAATAACAACACAAATAACAAACTATAAAAGACTACTTTCAAACCTCTATTCATAGACACTATTAATTTTATCCAACAAATACTTTTTTCCAACTAACAATGATGATGTAACAAGGGCACTAATACTTACTCCAAGTACACCATGTAGATTTATGTTTGCTCCAGTAAAAAATAAATTTGGAATTTTTGTTACTGGCGATATTCGATTCTTCAATGGTTCTTTATAATCTTTTGCTATACCATATATATTCCCATCTCTATTACCTATATAATCTCTATAAGAAAGCGGAGTACTACTATAATAGGACTTAACACATGATTCTAACAAAGGAAATTTTTGAAAAATTAAGTTCAAAAGTTCTTGAGATTTTCGTTCTTTAAATTGCTCATAATCTTCACCTCTGCTGCTTTCAAGAGTTGTAGTATTGAAGGTGCTTTCCCATTTTCTGCACTCCTCGATACTCATATATGTCATGACTGATATGCCTTTTGAAAATTCTGGATTCTTCTCGTCTTCAATTTCAAATAAAGCGTAGGTGTATGGCCAATTGGTATTTGATTTTTGAATAGCATTTAACACCTCTGTGTCGTCAAAATAAAAATAGTTCTTATTAGAATAAGGATAAAGCTTGGGAACTAAAACAATGTAAAGTGTAAACGCTCCAATAGTATTGGGAATATCACCTATTCGATGCTTATAAATATTTCTTATGAGTTTACTTTCTGTCATATCAAGAGTGGTGAATGGGTCAATATTTGAAAGAAAATTTCTTGCATAGAATTTTTTGTTGTTACTCGTTTCTATGTAAGTCACTTTACCATCTTGTTCAATGATTTTTTTCACTTCATGATTACGAAAAATTTTTCCGTTCAAACTCTTAATATTTTTAGCAAGTAACTTTGCGATTTGATCACCTCCACCTTTGCATTTCCAAGCACCTTCTATGTAACTATTTATCATTAAAGCATGTACATAAAATGGAGTTTTATCGCCATCACCAGCATATAAAATGTTAGTACCAACAAGAACTGCCCTGAGAAGTTTATTTGAGGTTAACCGCTCAAAATAACTATAGAGAGATAATGAAAAAATTGACTCATCTCCGTACTCATCTTTATCATTAAGATTATACATAGGAAACATCGTACAGATTTCGTTTATGTCATTTACATACTGGACTAAAACACTTTTTTCTTCGGGGAATTTTTTAGTGAGTATAGCTATAAATTTTTCAAAGCTCATGCCATATGAAAATACTTCGTCAGTATTGCGAAATAAAATATTATCAAAAGCATTGTTGTCTAGCTTTTTAATGACTAAACGGTCATATACATTAAGATATTTAAAGATTTTATAAAGCTGTTGACCTTTATCTAAAGCACTTATATAATGGACACCCGTGTCAAAAACTACGCCATCTCGTCTAAATGTTTGGAGATTGCCTCCGATTTGTTCATTCTTCTCTAATACACAAACTCTTTGACCCTCGAGAGCCAATATGTTTGCACATAATAAACCGCCCAATCCACTTCCAATAACAACTGTATCAAAGTTAAGATGATGCACTTTTTTTCTCAAACTTAATCAATTTTAGCATAACTGAAAAAGACCTTATAAAAGACTGCTAAGCAAGCTTCTTTAACAACCAGATAGTGTTGGATGTAGTTCTTGAAGTGTCAATAACCTCAACAGAAAATCCTAAGCTTGCCGCAAGCTTTTCGATATACTTTTCGTCAAAAAAATAAAGCTGATTGTGCTTACTGAAATTAAACCCAAGATAGTTAGAGAAAAGTTCCGAAAGTTTTGTCATCTTATGATTTTGTGATTTAGCTAAATCACCATCCTTAATGATTATTTCACCATCTGGGTTCAAAAGATTACTCAATTTATGTAATAAGAATTTTTGCTCATCATAATTTATATAATGCAAAACATCATTAATAACAAAAACATCTTGAGACTCATATGGATAAGATACTATATCATGAGTCACAAAATTCAACTTGTCATTTTTAGAGAAATTATGATTAGCCATTTCAATTTTATCCTCATCATGATCTACACCAATCAACTTTCGATCAGGTGATAAAAAATTTAACATATAGGCCAAAAGTCCATAACCACAACCGATATCAGTAACAGATGCCATAGGAGAAATATGTTGATGATAAACTTCATAATAATTCTCCACTTTTGCTTTTTGCCGAGCATACCACTCTTCTACAGGACCTTTATAAACATAATTCATTTCTAGTCGCTGCTTGTAATACTTTGGTGTCTCAATCATTTGAGAAAGTTTCAAATATTCTAATTTAAAATATCGACTTATCAACTTTGCACGCTCTGTATATCCGACACCAAACGAGTTATCATCAGGCGCTATTCGAGGTAAAAATGACATTGTCATTTGTCCATCATAAAGCATGAAGTCTCCTTTTCGCATGGTGTGCCCAGTACCATGCAATAGCAGAGGCTGTACATCTAAATTCAACATTTCAGCTATATAAAATGCACCCTTTTTAAATCTTCCTATTTTACCATCAACAGAACGTGTACCCTCTGGAAAAACTACAATAGAATATCCTTGCTCCACCTTCTTTCGCAGTCTTTCTATACCCATTTCAGTACCTTCAGCCACTGGATAATAATCTGCTAATTGTACCAATCGCCCAAAAAATGGGGAATGATAAACCCATTCATTGGTAAGCAGTATTATCTTAGGATGCTGCATTACCGTAACTAAAATATCAAGAAATGATTGATGATTGCAGACAAAAACACATGGTTTTGAAAAGTCTGCAAACTGCTTATTGATATGCACTTTCTTGACATTCGCCATAAGATAAACCAAAGATTTCACGAATTTAGATAACACTATATGTAAAACATACTTTCGTTTACTGATCGAAGGAAATGGCAAAACATGGATCCAAATAAGAGTAAATACGGATAAGACTATCGACCAAAATGTAAAGTACATAAAAGCAAAAGTAGAGAGCAAGAGTGTCCGTAAAGTCCATGGTGCAAGACCTTTGTCTTTTCTATGTTGTATAAAAAAATTATAGAGTAGAGGCTGAAACGTTTGACCAATAATGATAACGCTAAAAAGTCCAATTATAGACAACCAAGCTATAGAACGAAGAGCAGGATGTTTAGCAAAAATAAGTACGCCTAATCCAAATATAGTAGTAATAGCAGATAAGAAAATAGCAGTTCGGTGGCTCGCTAAAACATTTTTTCCAGTTTTAAACTTTCGATTCAAAGCATCTGTAATAAATATACTAAAATCATCTCCTAAGCCAAAAATAAAGGTAGAAATCACTACATTAACTATATTAAATTTAAGTCCTAACAAACCCATAAGGCCAAGTATCCACAACCAACTCAGCACCATTGGCAAAAATGTAATTATGGTTAATTCAATTCGTCCGTAACCCAACAAAAGCGCAATAAATACAATGACTGAACAATTGAGTAAAACTGTATTGAAATTGTTGTAAATATTGTTTACTAAAGAATTTGATATGAGCTGTTTGTCGAGAATACGAACATCAAGTGCAGACGAAAGCTCTTTATAAAAAATTGGTCTCTTTTCTTTATCTAACGTAATACTTGATAACATCATATAACCTTTAGTAGATTTATTTATAGTCTCTTGGCCTAAAGCATTTACAAGACCACTCATTTGCTCAATATTTAGAGTAGGGTTTACACCTTCCATTTTTTCATAAAAAGACTTGAAAGTATATGGCTTAAACCCTAAGCTTATAGCTTCTGACTCGACCATTTTTTTGACTGTCGATATTCTTAATGCTGAGAAATACTTATTCCATCTTGAAGCCCTTTTTTCTTGCTCATCTTGAGGAATCAAAAAGTCAGCTACTGAGCTATAGTTATCGATCTTTTGGTTGCTAACACAATTATTTAAATAATTTTTGAGAGCAAAATTTTTAGATAATAGCACATCCATATTCTCTGCCTCAACTCCTAAATTCACCGTTTTAGATTTAGCATTTTGCAATTTACTGACTTCTAATTCAGCTTCAGAAAGTTGCTTATGTTGGAAGTTTAACTGATTAAAATCGCTATTAAAATCAACATTCTTGATAAAAAAGGAAAGGAAAATCGTGATAAGAATAAGTGAAAAAACAAACCATCTATTTGGAGTAAAATCTTTTTGCATCCACTTTTCAATAATGCTCTCATCATTAGGCATAGTAGGTAGAAGTGGTGGCAGAAAAATAAGGGTGAAAAAAGAAGTACCCATTAAAGCGTATGATGCGAATAGTCCAAAATCATTCAGTATTGGAGAAGATACAAACTTCAAACTAAAAAATGCGGCTATGGTCGTAAAACTGCCAATACTCAACGGCAAAAAAAGTTCTTTTATAGTTTCTTTTACAGACTGACTATGTTTAAAGTGATGAATAAAATGAAGTGAAAAAGTAAGGCCTATACCAAGTACAATGCTACCTGCTGCAATAGCAATGGCTGAAATTGTTTGCTGTGTAACAGCTAAAATACTTATGGAAAACAGACCTCCAAAAAGCACAGGAGCAAACACAAGAAACACTACCCTCTTTCGTTTAAAATAAAAAAATAAAAACGAAAACAGACCAATGATGGTGATAGAAAGCGTAAGCAGTGTATCCTTTTTCAATTGAGAAGCATTGCTATGAGACACTGCTGCTGCTCCATAATATAGTATCTCGATATTGCTAGTTTGAGCATGCTTTGCTATGAGTTCATCAATATGATTGATAAAAATCGCTGTTGAGTCTGCATTTGTGGAAGAAAAAGATGGAGACAAAATAATGACAGCTGTTTTGCCAGAATCAGTTGTAAACAAACCGTTTGAAACTGTAAGATTACTAGCAGGTTTTAATCGTTCTAGTTTTTTAAAAACTATATCTGATATACCCAATGGATCATTTATTATTTTACTTTTAAAGACTATGCCAGAAGGTGAAAGTAAAGTTTGATATTTTGCCTGAAGTGAAGACCTAATAGACTCTTCGGTGATTAACGAATCTATTTTATCATAATCAGCTTCTTCTAAAAAATAGGGGAAATTTTCCTGCAAAACATTATATACAGAATTAAAATCTTGGATATTAGTAGAGTAACGAATGTTTGACACAAAAGAAGGTAACGACTTCTTGACATCATCTACAAAAAGGTCCGTTACATCAGTTAAGTTGTCTTCATTTATTTCTTTTGTGGGCTTAATTAAAAAAATTATTTGTTCAGATAATTTTGTTCCTTTCAACGCGTTCACCACAGAAGATAATGTCTTGTCTTTAGGCATCATACTTGAAACATCAGTATCGATTTTTATATAAGAGGCTAATACCGCTAATGCAAGTATAGATGTGAATAAAACAGTATAATAGAGCTTTTTATTTTGGTCAAAAAAATCATAAATAAAATTCACCAACTTATACATATTATCCTTATCGCTTTTTCATTTTTACAAAAATAAATGCGGAAAGTCCCGCAACAAAACTAGCTATGATTGCTAAAAGAAAACTGCCTACTATATACTGCCAGATATTTTGATGAATATCTTGAATACTAACAGACGAACTAAAGGTGAAATCTATACGATTAGAGACTACAATCAATCCGCCAAACTTATAGCTAAGAAAGATGATGAATGGAATCAAAGGAGGTACACTAATATTTGATGCTACAAGTGCTACAAATTTATTTAGTTTAAATATCCAAGCAAAGAAAACCACCAACAACATTTGGAATCCCCAAAATGGTGCTAGACCAAAAAATATACCTAGTGCTACCGAAAAGGCTTTTACTGAAGGACTCTCATGACTTCTTAACAAATATATATCAGCAATTTCACTGATTTTTTTTTTTGGAAATAAGCGGATGAAATTTCGAGGTTTTATATATAAAAAAGTCCATAACACTAAAAAAGTATTCAGCACACTTATTCTCGAAAAATCTTTGAATGGTCTAAAATGAGACACTCTCTCATGGGCAGATGGGTAATATACCTTTATGGGCAAAGCTTCTACAGCTATGCCTGCCCAAGCAGCTCTCACTATCACCTCAATTTCAAACTCATATTTAGATGTAAAAAAAGTCATACCCTCAAGTGCTTTTATGGGATACAATCTATAGCCTGACTGAGTATCTGGCAATTCTATTCCTGTTTCTAACTTAAACCAAAAATTCGAAAATTTATTACCAAATGATGATTTAGTGGGCACATTTTCTACCGTCATATTTCTAGCACCTATAAAAATGGCGTTGTCTTTATGCTTTAAGGCCTCAATAAATGTTGGTATATCAGATGCGAAATGTTGCCCATCAGAATCAATTGTGATAACATAATCATACCCTTGTTTACGAGCAAAGTCAAAACCCGTTCGAAGTGCATATCCCTTTCCTTTATTCGTAGAATAACTATGTACTCTTGTAATATCAAACCCTTTCAGAATATCAATAGTATTATCCGTAGAACCATCTACGATTACACATACATCATCAGTATATTGTATTACATCACGAATAACACTAGCTATAGTACCAGCGTTGTTATATGTTGGGATTAACACACAGCACTTTAGTTCTTTGAAAAGAAGATTATATTTCTCATTATCCCCTATCACGCAAAAACATATTGGGCTTTTAACTTTAAGAAAATTCGATCATTGCTATAAATAAGCGCATCAACATTTACTAGGTCTTTATCTTTTGTCCAATTTAGCTTTATATCAAAAGAACTATTTTTATTAGGATCGATAAACGAAAGAAACTTGACACTGCTGGCTTGTATAAGTTTTGTATTTCGTTCTAAAGTCTTATTTATTAGTTCATGACAAATTTCCATTTGACAAACTCCTGGTAAAACCGGCTGACCAGGAAAATGCCCATCAAAAATTGAATGTGATTTATGAATAGATACACTAAAAAGAGCTTCACTTTCAGCAGTTTGTTGTTGGTCAATAAAATATAAATCGTTTAACAGCATTATGGATTTTCGTTTTGCATCTTTTCAAATCGATATCGAATAGGCAAAGCTATATGTTTTAGTGAAAAAATCATAGGTATTTGACTTGACTCTTGCTTAGCTTTTACAATCGTTGTTTTATTCACTCTCCAAAAACTATTACTTCCTTTATCTTTACAAAATCGCTTTGATGGTTTAGGTTCAATAACTACAGCACTGATATCGTGGACTATCAACTGAATGAGATTATGCTTTTGTAAGGGGTTGATAGCTTGATGTATGATAAACGAATCCTTATTTACAAAAAAATCAAAATACTTCAGACCCATTTCATTGACCATCACCACACGATTACTACCATTAGAACTGTCA
>JBIKJU010000230.1:0-3550 GCA_044360745.1 Chitinophagales bacterium | reverse complement strand
AAGCTTTTATTCTCGAAAGAATTTCATCTGCTTTTTCTTTAGTTGATTTGCCTTTAGAAACTCGTTTTTGCAAAAGCTTTTCAGAATATGCTTTACCTTTATCGGCAGACTCTTGTGATACATCTTTCAAGACCACCTCTAAACCACTCATAGCACAAGAATATGCGATACCGCTGCCCATCATACCAGCACCTAATACACCCACTTTTTTGAACGTATATTTTTTATCAATTTCAGGTCTAGAGCCACCTGCATTGAGGGCGTTGAGTTGTGTCCAGAAAGTAGTAATCATGTTTTTAGCTACTTTGCCAGTAGCTAATCCCGCAAAGTACCTTGATTCTATTCTAGTAGCAGTTTCAAAATCAACTACTGCTCCTTCTATAGCTACTGCCATGATAGCAAGAGGAGCTGGATAATTATTGTACGTTTTCTTTGCCAACATAGCTGGTGCTACAGGTAACATCTGCGCTAATTTCGGACTTTGTGGGCTGCCACCTGGTATTTTATAGCCATCTTGATCCCAAGGTTGTTGGGCTGATTTAGTAGCCATTATCCATGCTTTAGCTTTCGCCATCAAATCTTCTCTATCGGTTGCTAACTCATGTACTAGTCCATTGCTCAACGCTTCTTTTGGAGATACCTTTTTACCTTCTGTCAAAAATGGAAGTGATGGTTGGAGTCCGATAAGGCGTACCATACGAATCACTCCTCCCCCTCCAGGCAATAGTCCTAGCGTAACTTCAGGTAATCCAATTTGGATTTTTGGATTGTCGATAACGATTCGTTTGTGACATGCTAAGCACACTTCAAATCCACCACCGAGTGCAGTACCATTTATGGCTGCTACTACTGGCTTGCCTTGTGTTTCTATATATCGTAGCCCTGCTTTGAAAGCTTGTGTTTGATTAAAAAAGTTATCTGCACTGCTTTCTGAAAACATTTCATCGATATCTGCACCAGCTAAAAAAGTATCTTTAGCAGAAGTGATGATGATACCTTTGATGTCTTTATCAGCTTGGAGTTGACCCAATACTTTTTCAAGAGCTTCTCCAAAGGCTTTATTAATGACGTTTGCACTTTTAGACGGATTATCTAAAGTGATAGTGACGATGTTGTCTTGATCTTTGTTATATGTTATCATGATTCAATTATTTTTAAACTCTTTCAATAATAGTAGCTACGCCCATTCCTCCTCCTACACATAAGGTTATCAAACCAGTAGATTTATTGGTTCTTTCTAGTTCATCAAGCACAGTGCCTAATAGCATAGAGCCAGTAGCACCTAGTGGATGCCCCATAGCTATAGCCCCCCCATTTACGTTTAGGATTTTATCATCAATATCCATTTCGCGTTGAAACTTCAACACAGCTGAAGCGAAGGCTTCATTCATCTCATAGATGTCAATATCCTTCTTATCCATACCCGCAATTTTTAATGCTTTTTTAGCTGAAAACGAAGGCCCAGTGAGCATGATTGTAGAATCGTCAGAAGTAACTGCTGCTGATACTATTCTTGCTCTTGGTTTTAAGCCTAATCGCTCACCCATTTCTTTAGAGCCAATCATCGTAAGTGCTGCACCATCTACTATTCCAGAAGAATTGCCTGGCGTATGCACATGATTTATTTTTTCAACAGATGTATATCTCAGTTGAGCTACTGCATCAAAGCCAAACTCACCCATCATCTCGAAAGAGGCTCCTAGCTTAGCTAATCCTTCCATAGTAGCATCTTCTCTGATAGTTTCATCTTCACCTAAAATTAATAAGCCATTTTGGTCGCGCACTGGCACAATAGATTTGTTGAAATAGCCATTTTTTCTTGCAAAAGAAGCTCGTTTGTGTGACTCTAAAGCATACTGGTCTACTATTTCTCTTGTAAATCCCTCAATAGTCGCTATCAAATCAGCACTTACACCTTGTGGTATAAAGCCTAATGCAGAGTTGACCATAGGATCAGAATACCATGCACCGCCATCACTACCCATAGGTATACGGCTCATAGACTCTACGCCACCAGCTACTACCATTTCTTCCCAACCAGAACGAATTTTCATGGCTGCTAAATTGATAGCTTCTAGTCCTGAAGAGCAAAATCGGTTGATTTGCATACCCGCTACTATATGATTCCAACCAGCATACATAGGCGCAAATTTTGCTAAATCACCACCTTGTTCGCCTATTGGAGTCACACATCCTATCACTACATCATCTACTTTAGATGTATCGAAATGACCGTTTCGCTCACTAAGTGCTTTAAACAACTGCGACAAAAGGTCTATAGGGCGCACCTCATGTAGTGAACCTGATTTTTTGCCTCGACCTCGAGGCGTTCGAATAGAGTCGAAAATATATGCTTCTCTCATTTTTCGTTTGTTTTTGTTTTATTAAAATTTTGATTTAGACAACCGTTTAAAATAACTTGGCTGAAAGACTCAGCTAGCTGTGGTATTCCTCCCCTAGATTCTGATTTATACCATTTATAACTCCAGTTCATCATTCCTAATATAGACTTTACCATTATATTGAGGTCCGTTTCTTTTCTAAAAATACCTTTTTTTATTCCATGTTCAAAAATAGATTTCCAAGACTGCTCATAATCTTTTATAATTTTATAAACATTCTTTTTTGAAGCCTTGCTAATAAGCTCTATATCTTCATTTAAAAATACTCCAAAAGCATCTCTATTGGAGTGATAAAGAACCAAATGAGCTTCTATACTTCTTTTTAGTTTATCAATGGTATCAAGTTTTGTGTTTGAAATTGTTTTAGTCAAATCTACTGACTTAGTTAAAATATCCTCTACTAATCCACTTAGTAATTCATCTTTCGTTTTTATATAGTAATAAAGACTTCCCTTTTGCATTCCTAAAGCGTCTGCTATGTCTTGAATACGAGCGGCATGATAGCCCTTAGTCCGAAAAACTAAAGCAGCTACTCGCAAAATCTCTTCTTTCTTAAGATTTTTCTTTGTCATGACAACACAAAAGTATTTTTTTTGTCAAAAATTCAAACAATTGTTTGAATTTTATAATTTTGAATTAATGGAAATTGAATTAAACTATCATCCATCTTCAAAAAAAATAAGTGAATTTCCCATTTTGTTTGTGCATGGGATGGCTCATGCTGCTTGGTGTTGGGAGAAATTTTTCGTGCCCTATTTTAATGAACAAGGATATGATTGCTATAGCATGAGTCTGAGAGCACACGGCAGGAGTGAATCTTATAAAAATATTCGATTCTATAAAATCGCGGAATATGTAGAAGATGTGCAGCATGCCCTAAAAACAATTGGTGGAGAAGTGATACTCGTTTGTCATTCTATGGGAGGATTTATTGCTCAAAAATTAGTATTGCTAAATGTACCAATAAAAGCTATAGTATCATTAGCTTCAGTGCCTGCAAACGGTATGATGAATGGTAGCTTAAAGATAGCGAAAGAAATGCCTTGGAGATTTATAAAAGGAAATTTAATTCTATCAACTTCACCATTCTCAGATGATGCTACTGTCACTAAAAAGCTAGTATTTACTGAAGACATCAGTGATGAAAT
>JBIKJU010000037.1:0-12160 GCA_044360745.1 Chitinophagales bacterium | reverse complement strand
TTCTATTTCAGAAAGGAGAACTTTTCAGCTTACATGCGGGAACCGAGGTCTGCCACCATTTTTAGTTTTAGAGTCTGGCTTAAATAGTGGTTATATGATACCACAGTATACAGCTGCTTCCATAACGAGTATGAACAAGCAATTGGCTACCCCTGCATCAGTAGATAGTATTACTTCTTCAGGTGGTCAAGAAGACCATGTAAGTATGGGCGCAAATGCCGCAGTGAAGTGTTATAAAGTAGTATATAATATAGAGAAAGTCCTTGCTATAGAATTTATGTGTGCTGTGCAGGCGTTAGACTTTCGATTACCTTTTAAAAGCTCAGCTGTTATAGAATCTATAAAAATCGAATATCGAAAAGTTGTTCCTCATTTGAGTAAAGACAGAGTACTTTACGATGATATTCAGAACACTGTTGACTTTATGCGAATGATTAAACTATGATTGCTTTTTGAAACTTTTTTTATGTAGATCGAACTAGCTATTAAATAAAATATAACAATAAAGTAATTTTTCATGCTACTATTTTTTGCCTTTTCTTTTTCATCTGGGTTCGCTAATCCAATTTCTAATGTAGATACTACTGGTATAAGTATCTACTTTGCAAAACATTCTATAGATCTCAGTAGAGTTTAAAATTTAGATTTTTATATAGCAATATTTAAGTGGAAGGGCACACCAAATATGCTAGTAGGAAGCTCCGAATCAAGGATAGATTGTGCGAATCTTGTAAAACAAATATATGGAGAGGTTTACGACCAAAAATTAGCTGGTACTGTTATCAATCGTTATCCCCAATACACACCGTTAGAGTCCAAAGATATGGCTTCTGAGGGTGATTTAGTATTTTTTAAAATCAATAAATCGGTACCTTCTCATGAAGGGGGTGTATTTACAACATGGAATATTTTCTCATACCACAGTTGGAGGTGGTGTGATGATTAGCTCACTTGATGAAAAATATTATAAAAAATATTTTCATGAAGCATCACAGCCAAATGCTGATGCTCTTTTTTCGCAATCTCAATATTAGTATCCAAAAAGTTCTTCTAAGGTTAATATTTTTACTTCACCAAGTTTTTTTAGAGACTCAAAATCTATAGTCTCTCTATCTCCTATAAGAACATAACTCTGTTTTCTCTTTGACAAGTTATCATTGAAATAGCTTTTTAATTCTTGCAGTGAGATATTGTTAATTATTTTGTAAATGTCTTGTCTTAGATCCATGCTTTCTCCTCTTTTTTCAGCTCGTTCGAAAGCATTTATAACCTCTTGTCCACTTATCCAATCACTTTCAATATTTCTGATAATAGACGTTTTAGCTCCATCGAATTGTTTCGATACTTCTATAAAATTATTTAGAAGGTCTTTCATTTTATTTGTTGCAGTTTCTAGCTTATCAGATTGCGTGCCTATGTAAGAGGTTAAATAATGTGATTCGTCTTTTTTCTCAGGCACACTTATTCTGCTACTTACAGCATAAGCCAACGCCATTTTTTCTCTTACCTCTTGAAACATAATAGAGGATAAACCCGCTCCGTAATAGTCATTGTAAAGGTTGATATAAGGTAACCAAGAATTGTTGTAGCGCATAGATTTTGCTAGCATTATAATTTCAGCTTGACGCATATTATAATGTGTAAAATAAACTACTGGTTTATCTAATGCCATTTCTGAAAACAATTTAGGTTCCGGTTTTTTATATTCAGCTGGCAGAGATTTGATATTGTTTTGTATAGTGTTAAATGCTTCTTCAAATGTCACTTGTCCATGATAGGTAACTCTATCTGGTAAACAAATGACATTTTTAAGTAATTCTGTTAGTTGCGATGGATCTTGACGCTTAAGCTCCTCTTCAGAAAGAAAATTTTTAAAAGGATTATCACTGCCATATTTTAGATAGTTCATCATAGCCTGTGTAAGTATGACGTTTTTATTAAGTTTAGCATTATTGCGCTGCTTAATAATATCACCTATCATATTATTAAATACTTCTTTTTGTGGCTCTAGCTCACGTACTACACTTAAAATTAATTTTAGTGCTTTGTCGATGTTTTCTTCTAATCCGGAAAATGATAAATTTAGTTTTTCTCGACCTACGCTTATGTTATAAGATATGCCTAATTTAAAAAGTTCTTTTTTTAATTGTTCTGGCGATACCTTTTTAGAACCTAGATAATTTGAATAGTTGGCTGCAAGCGAAAGTCGTGGATCGTGATCGGTACCAATGTTATACACAAACTTGACTGTAGCTAGCGGAGCATCTTCATTTTTCACATATAAAAATTCCCCAGCATTATCAAGTGCTCTTCTTTTTATAGCAGTGTTAAAGTCTAAAAACTTAGGTTCTATATTGTTTTGAGACAATTCATCAAAATTATTTTTAAAAGTAGAAGAAAAATCTTTATTGAGTTGAACAGGAGTAATATTAGGTTTATCTACTTTGTGGCGATTTGGGGTACCTATTTTTTTATAGCATACAGCATAATTACTCGTGAAATGTTTTTTTGCAAAATCTACAAGTTCAGACTTGGTTATTTTCTCCATTTCAGATATTTGATTGACTCTATCTTTCCATGCTATATCTTTTACAAAGGCATCCATTATAGCATAAGCTCTTGATCGATTATTTTCTACACTTTTAAGTTTATCTAATTTTAAATTGGTGAATATAGCTGGAAGCAAATCATCGTCAAATTTACCTTCTTTAATGAGTTCAATCTGTGATAACAATGAGGTTTTGACTTCTTCTAATGTCTGGCCTGATTTAGGCTCTGCATATAATTTAAAGACAGAGTAGTCCTTTAATTTATTGACGTAAGATGTAGCAGTTAGAACTTTTTGTTTTTGGATGAGATTTAGCTCTAACAAGCCAGTTGAGCCATTAGATAAAATCATATCTACTAATGTAGCCATCATAGCATCTTTACTATTGTCCCCTTCAAATCTATAGCCGATATAAACATGTTCTTTTGTCGGTCCATAAATTTCCGCAGTTTGAGGTTTTGTTAGTTCTGCTGGAGCCTTTTTTTCAAATGATGGGACAACTCTCTTTTTCCAAGAGCCGAAATATTTTTCAAGAATTGGTAAAGCAGTTTTTGGATCTACATCTCCACTTAATATTATAGCTGCATTATTTGGTACATAATATTCATCAAAATATTTATGAATATTAATCATTGATGGATTTTTGAGATGCTCGCCTACCCCAATTGTTGTTTGAGTGCCATATGGGTGGTTTGGCATAAGCATACTGTCTATTGCAAAATTAGACCATCTGATGTCTTCATCTTGCGACCTGTTAAATTCTTCATAAACGGTTTCTAGCTCAGTATGGAATAAACGAAGTACTAATGTCGAAAATCTTTCTGCTTCAAGTTTAGCCCATTTTTCGATTGCAGTAGAAGGGATATCGTTGATGTAAACTGTCATATCATTGCTTGTAAAAGCATTGGTACCACTAGCGCCAATGGATGCCACCATTTTATCATACTCGCTGGGTATAGCTAATTTTGATGCCTCAAAGCTCATCGCATCTATCTTTTTATAAATTTCTTTTTTCTTAGTAGGATCTTTTTCGTTTAGATGATCTTCATATAACTTCGATATTTGTTCTAAGAGAACTTTTTCCTTAGCCCAATCTACAGAACCATATAGGTGAGTACCTTTAAACATCATATGTTCTAAATAATGTGCTAGCCCTGTGGTGTTTGCAGGGTCATATTTGCTTCCAGCTTTTATCGCTATCATAGTCTGAAGCCTTGGCGTGTTGTTGTTGGATGAAAAATAAACTGTAAGTCCATTACTGAGTTTATACTCAGATACTTTATAGGGATCATTGGACATGCTATTGTCAGTTAAAGAGGTTTGAGCAGATGCAGATAGGTTCATAATTGAAATAATAATAAATGTGTATATAATATTAGGCAAATAGTTCATCTTGATGATATTGTTTTTTGTGACACAATAGTAAAACATTAAATTCGGACTTTAAATAGAATAATTATTAAAAATGGCAAATAGTTCAAATCGTTCAGATAAGAAAGTCATACATATGGACGCTTTAAATGGTAGCTCGTTCTTGTATAGGAGCTGGCTTGGAAAGACCTTGATAGATCGATTTAAGCCATTTATGGACTATACAAATTTAATGCGATTGAATGGAGTGTACCCTTTTGGTAGAACTATGTTAACGAAGGTAGGAAACATTGTAAAAGTAGGGAATACCCATGCAGATGAAGAGTTGGAATGTATTAATTTTGGATCTCAAGATTATTTAGGGCTAAGTCAGCATGATGATGTCATCAAAGCTGCTAAGGATGCAATAGACTCTTTCGGTTTACATTCGGCAGGTTCTCCTGTTTTGTCAGGTAGAAATAGGATTTTTAATAATTTAGAGCGAAAAATAGCTAAGCACGTTGGTGCTGACCAATCAATGCTTTATATTAGTGGATGGTCAGCTTGTTTTGGTGCTGTAGCGGGTTTGATTTCCTACAAGGATGCTATTGTGATGGATATGTTTGTTCATAATTCACTCGATGTAGGAGCAAAATATGCAACAGAAAAGGTCTATAAATTTAAGCATAATAACCTTGAAGATTTAGAGAAAAAGCTAGCTTTTTGTAGGAAAGATAATGATACTAACGGTTTGTTTATTATCATAGAAAGCTTATATTCTATGAATTCAGATAGTCCAGATTTGAATACTGTATTAACTTTGGCAGAAAAGTATGATGCTATAGTTATGCTCGATATGGCTCATGACTTTGGGAGTGATGGTGTAAATGGGAGGGGATTGCTAAATACGATAGATTATAATTCAGTTAAAGACAGATTAATAGTACTTGGCACCTTTAGTAAAAACTTTGGCACTACTGGTGGCTTTGTGGCTGGGCCTTCTATCATCAGAACACAGCTAGAGATTTTCTCTCCAACCTTTACATTTACAAACTCCCTAACACCAATACAGTGTTCGATAGCATCTAAGTGTATGGATATTGTGTTTAGTGAAGAAGGTCAAGCATTGAGGTCTACATTACTTCAAAAAGTGAATTTTGCAATAGCTGAGTTTAACAAAAGAGGATTTGTGACCAAGGGATTGCCTAGTGCTATTATTCCTGTATTGATTGGTGATTCAAGATTGGCAAGAATACTTGCACGCGAGACTAATGTGAGAGGATTAGTCACTAATTTAGTAGAGTTTCCTGCAGTGGCAAAAGATGCTTCTATTCTTCGTTTTCAAATGATGGCTACTATGGATGAGGTAAATATTGTAAAAGCGGCTGATATACTTTTGGAAAGTATTCAAGAATCGCAGACAATTTTATTAGATTCTCAAATGAATGATCTTTAAAGACGATTTTTTCAACAGGTATTTAAAATTTTTGCATAGGCCTTATAAAATACAGAAGGTCGCACCTTTCGGATACGACCTCTGATTACCAAAACCAAACCATACCAACGTTTAAGTCGGTGGGGCTTGTATTATAAATTTGTATTCACTAACTCTTCTACTTTGTTAGCTACTTTAGTTACAGCTTTTTTCACAGCTGTTTTTTTCTTAGCTACTGCTTTTTTCGCTGCTTTAGTAGCAGTTTTGGTTGTTTTTTTCGCAGTTTCTGAAACTTTAGCTGTAGTTTTTGAAGTAGCTCCTTTTATTCTTTTTTGAAGTTCTCCTTCAAGTTTTTGAATTTTTTTAGTTAAAGATGTAATTTGAGTAAGACCATCTTTGCCATACTTTTCTACTACTTTATTTAATTTAGTTTCAAGTTCTTTGCGTTTAGCTTCAGTGTTGTGCACTACTTGGTCAACTATTTTTTTACCTTCTCTTTCGTTGATTTTACCTTTTTTAATCAACTCATCTACGTTTTTTTGAACTTTTTTAGATGATTCTGCTGCGAAACCAACTCCTGTGTACAGAAGAGATTTCAATGTGTCTTGGAAATTTTTGTTTTGAGACATAATTTTAAATTTATTAATTTATTAATGTGAAAACGTTTTTATTTGTTATTTTGTTTCTGACGCAAATGTATTATAAATGTTGAAAATAAACAAGTATTATAAAAATAAATATGTTAAAAATGTATATATATATTAAAAAAACATGATTTTAATTTCTTTTAAAAATAGCTATAATATAATAATATCAGTAATTATAAAATATTAAAAAATAAATTATTTAAAAATATTAAATCTGAAAAATTTAACAATTATTTATTTTATGAATAGTCAATTTATTCTCTTATTTTAGAAAATTAATACGAATGCGTTACTTTAATACCATCATTTTTAGCTTGCTTTTGGCTAGCAAGGCTATTGCACACACAGAGTGTAAACAATGCGATTTGGAGTTTATCGAAAACAAAGGTCAGTGGTCTGATTTTATTTCATATAAATCATCTTTTAGGGCGGGTCAAATTTATTTTCTCCAAAATGGATTGACTTATAATCTCTGTAACCTTGAACAAAAAAACCGAGTGTTGCATTTTGCCTCACCAGCAGATACTGTTATTAATTTTCATGCTTATAACCTAAGTTTCAATAACTTTAATCAGCAAGTAAAGCTAGAGTTAGACGATATACAAACAGAGTATCATAATTTCATGATTGGGAGTGATAAGTCAAAATGGGTATCAAAAGCGAAGTCTGGGAAAAAAGTAATATATAGAGATATTTATGAGGGAATAGATGCAGAGTTTTATAGCGTAGGAATTGGTTTGAAATATGATTTATATGTAAAGCCTGGAGCTTATGTTAAAGATATTTCTCTCACTTATAATGGAATAGATGACATTTCACTAAATAAAGGAGGCGATTTAGTTCTAAAAACCTGTATTGGCGAATTAATAGAGCAACGACCATATGCTTATCAAATAATAAATGGTGTAAAGCAAGAAGTAAAGTGTAAATATTTTTTTGATAAAGAGAAAAATGAACTAGGATTTTGGGTGGCCTCTTATGACCAAGATTATACGCTGATTATTGACCCTACATTAATTTTTTCTACTTACTCTGGTTCTACGGCAGATAACTTTGGTTACACTGCTACTTATGATGAAAATGGGAATGGCTATACAGCTGGTTCTGTTTTTGGAGTAGGATATCCTACCACATTGGGTGCTTATCAGATTAATTTTATTGGTGGACCAACACTTGGAGGAGGTATTATTAGTCCAGACATTGCAATTACTAAATATAATACAAACGGTACATCTCGTTTATATTCTACGTACTTAGGTGGATTTGGTACAGATCTTCCTCATAGTTTAGTTGTTAATCAAGACGAGGAAATGTATCTTTTAGGAACTACTTCATCAGCTAACTTCCCTACTACTTCTAGCTCTTATGATACCTCGTTTAACGGTGGTGTAGACCCTGGTTATTTTAATGGTATAGCTGCACATTATCGCATTGGTTCTGATATTGTAGTAAGCAAATTTAGCGCAGATGGCACTCAACTATTGGCATCTACATTTTTGGGAGGCACAGGGAATGATGGTATAAACTATAATGGCATAGGGAACTATAACAATAGAGGAACTACACGATATAATTATGCAGATGAAGTAAGAGGCGAAATAGACATAGACCTTGACGGCAATATTTTAATCGCTTCCTGTACTCATTCTACTGATTTTCCTTCAACTTCAGGTACATTTCAATCTGCTGCAGGAGGTAGTATGGATGCTTGCTTCACTAAGTTTAAACCCGATTTAGATACCATAATTTGGAGTACAACTTTTGGAGGTAGTGGCGATGATGCTTGTTATTCAGTTGCCATTGGTATTAATAATGATCTTTATCTCACTGGTGGCACAGTATCTACGGATATGCCCATGCCTGGAGCAGGAAGACAGAAAACACTTGGTGGCGCTACAGATGGATTTGTATATCATATCACCGATGATGGAGCTACACTTCTAAATAGCACTTATCATGGCTTTGCAAGCTACGATCAAAATTATTTTGTAGAGGTCAATAGAACTGGTGAAGTAGTTGTGTTTGGGCAGTGTGAGAATAGTCAATCTAATTTCATTTTTAATGCTCTATACAATAGGCCAAACGGAGGTCAATTTGTTACGAAATTTACACCTAATTTAGCCTCATGGGTTTGGTCTACATCCTTTGGGAGAGGGCTTGGAGTGACAGACATTTCACCAACTGCTTTCTTAGTTGATGTTTGCAATAGTATATATTTGAGTGGATGGGGAAGCCAATCTGTGAACGATAACGTGCAAGCTATCGGAGGTACTCAAGGGCTTGATGTGACTGCTGGATGTACAAAATGCACTACTGACAATCAAGATTTTTATTTGATGGTAATGAGAGAAGATGCCTCTGGACTTGTATATGCTACATTTTTAGGTGGCAATATTTCAAGTGAACATGTGGATGGGGGTACAAGTAGATTTGATAGAAAGGGGGTTGTTTATCAATCTGTTTGTGCAGGATGTGGCAGAAACAGTGATTTCCCTACTTTCCCAGCTAATTGTGTATCGCCTACAAATAATAGTCAAAACTGTAATAATTTGCTTTATAAGTTTGATTTAGATATTCCTACAGCTATTGCAGATTTTATAGTACCTTCTGGTTGCAATCTTGTAGACTTACAATTTTCGAATAGAAGCAAAGAAGTAGGAAACGATGTGCGTTATTTTTGGAATTTTGGTGATGGTTCTTCTTCTACTGCTATTAATCCATTTCATGCTTTTCCTTCGCTAGGTACATATGATGTGAAATTGCTGATGATAGACTCGAGCAGTTGTAACCTTAAAGACTCTATCACAAAACGAATAACTATATTAGCCAATACAGCATCTGTCTTGCCTACAGTAACACTCTGTCCGAATGTGCCAGAACAAATTGGACTCTCTCCAGATGGAGACCCTAATTCAGTTTACACTTGGATTCCACCATTTACTCTCACAGATCCCGCAATTGCTAATCCTTTCACTTTTACAAATGTAGACACAAATTATCTTTTATTATATTCTCATGATAATTGTGTAGATACGTTTCGACAAAGGGTGACAACCACAAATGATTTATTAATAATAGATGGCAGTGCTATTTTATGTGCTAGTGATCCTATAAAATTGGGAGTTCAAAATACTAATACTTCAAACACTCTTTCATATAATTGGTCTCCAACTTCTTTTATTTTATCTGGAGCAAACACAGACACACCTACTGTCGCGCCAATCATTGATACGTATTTTATTGTTCAAGCAACTGATACAGCAGGTTGTATATATAGAGATTCAGTACTTGTACGTGTTATTTCTCAACTAGGGAATATTACTGCAATAGCTATTCCCGATACAATTAATTATAAAGATACTTCTCAAATTACAGCTATTCTTTCTTCTTCTATTTCAGCATTCCAATGGAGGAATGATTCTACACTTTCCGCTATAAATATAACTGACCCTAGAGCATTTCCTCTAGAAACTACCACCTACTTTTTAGAAGCATCAGATACTTTAGGGTGTTCATATGTTACAAGTGTGAGAGTAGTAGTTCTTCGAACCCCTTGTAATCGTCAAGGCTTATATGTTCCTAATGCCTTTACTCCAAATACAGATGCAAAGAATGATAAGTGGTTTGTTCGAGGAAATGATATCAGGGAAATTAAAATTGCAGTATATGATCGCTGGGGGCAACGTGTTTTTTATACAGAAGATATAAATGAAGGTTGGGATGGTAAATTTAATGGTACAGAGCTAGATCCTTCTGTGTTTGGTTGGTATATAGAAGGAGAGTGTCTATTGGGTGATCGCTTTTCATTTAAAGGTAATTTAACACTATTGAAGTAAAGAATGAGAGCAATAAAACATATATTCCGTTTGTTTGCACTTACATTTTTATATGTATTGCCTCAAATTGTTTCATTGGCTCAGGATATTCATTTCTCTCAATTTAATTTTTCACCACTCACGCAAACTCCTGCTTTTACGGGCTTATTTAGTGGAGACATACGTTTAGTTGCAAACTATAGAAATCAATGGTTTACAGTACCAGTAAGTTATCAGACAGCTGCTATATCTGGTGATGGTTTTGTGAGGTTTGGTTCAGCAGAAAGAGTAGCATTAGGTATAGGTGGCATGTTTTATTTCGATCAAGCAGGTGATGGTCGTTTCACATCTTTGCAGTCTAATTTATCATTATCTCTTTTACTATCGCTCGATAGGAGAATGATGCATACAGCAAGCTTAGGAATTTCGGCAGGAGTAGGCAGTAGGAGCGTAAGGTATCAGTATTTATATTTTGATAATCAATACAATGGAGATCGATTTGATAATAGACTCCAAAGTGGTGAAGATTTTCCAGATGCTTCATTTTACTACCCTGATGTGTCAGTAGGTGTAGCTTACAGATATCGAAAGTCAGCTCGACAAAATGTTACATTTGGTATTGGTATGCATCATCTCAATGAGCCACGTCAGAGTTTTTACAACGATAAATTCATTAAACTTAATGTTCGATACAATTTTAATTTAAATATCCGTTGGCAGATTTCAAGAGCCGTAGATATAGTGCCAGAGGCGTTGTTTCAATGGCAAGATAAAAAATACGATTTTTCATTTGGAGCTCATACTAAAACGTATTTAACAAGGTTGTCTCGCTCTATAGTGTGTATAAATTCAGGTTTTTATTATCGAAACAATGATGCTGTGTATTTTTTATTAGGAATGGATTATAATGATTGGCGAGTAAATCTCACCTTCGATGCTAATGTGTCAGGATTTCAGAGAGCTACTCAAAATGTAGGAGCAATAGAAGTGTCGCTGATATACATCACTTCTAAAATCAGAAAAGTCAAAGATTATAATACAGATTGTCCTATCTTCTGAGTATGAGATATTTTTTAGTTTTATTTTTTTTTATTTCCAGTAAGTTAAGTGCACAATCAGTCAAGCTATATGAGGAGAAAGCGATAGATTATGAGTCTAATGCTCAGTTTTATGCAGCTTCTAAAATTTATGAGCAGGCCTTAGAAAAATTTCCAGACAATATTGACTTTAGGTATCGATTTGCCGAAACACTAAGAAAATACAATAACTATGAGGATGCAGCAAAGGCCTATAAAAATGTAATAACAGACGACAAAGAAAAAAAATATAAAGATGCTACATACTGGTATGCTATAATGCTAAAACAACAAGGTAAATATGATTTAGCTTTAAAGCAATTAGAGCTTTCTAAGAGTAGAACCCGAAAGAATGACGATTTGATGAATAAAATTGATATGCAAATAGCGTCTTGTAAATGGGCTCTAGCCAATAATAACGAGTTGCCTATCGTAATAACACATTTAGATAAAGCTGTCAATACTCCAAACTCTGAGTTTAATCCCTTTATGTCTCCTGATGGCTCATTGCTTTTTTCGTCTCTAAGATTAGAAAGTAAAGCGAACAAACCTGCTTTTACGAAGCTGTATTCTATTGACTCAGCTAACTTCAGCCTTCCTGATCTATCTGCAAATTTTCCCAATAAGCATATCACAAATGGTCACATCACGACCGCTGGAGATGTCTTTTATTTTAATGTATGTGACAATGATGCAAAAAAGAAATGTGCTATTTTTTTTACAGAATTCATTGATGATAAATGGAGTGATCCATTAGAAGTAGAAGGTGTAAACAATAAAGAGTATAACACTACTCAACCCTTTTTAGCTAGAATGAAAGACGAAGATTATTTATTATTTGCTAGTGATAGATATGGAACTAAGGGTGGGCTTGATCTTTGGAAAGCAAAGCGAGTATCTAATGGAAAATTTGAATATCCAGAGAATGTAGAAATTGTCAATACGATGGATGAAGAAATGAGTCCATCTTATCTTTCTGATTCTAATTTATTGTATTTTTCATCTGAAGGCCATTATGGATATGGCGGGTTAGATATGTTTAAAATTCATCTTGATCCGCCCACTACAAAACCAATAAACTTAGGACTTCCAATCAATTCTCCTGCAAATGATTTAGGTCATCATATTTCTCCAGATTTATCAACTTCATATTTCGTTTCTAATAGAAAAGGTTCGTTTTTTATAAAAGCTCAAACTTGTTGCTATGATATTTGGAGTTATCCTAATGGTGTAAAAAAAGAATTGCCAAAAAAGGATTCAGCAATAGTTCTCAAACCTGAAACTATTGT
>JBIKJU010000228.1:0-3605 GCA_044360745.1 Chitinophagales bacterium | reverse complement strand
TATGGCTACAAAAAATCCTTTTACAGGAATTTCTGTTTTCTCGTTCGTTTTATTATTTACGATACGTAATGCCTCTACTACTTTTTCGCCCAATATTTCGTCCGTTTCGCTATTCCAATAAACTTTAATATTGGGTGTGCTCAAAACTCTTTCTTGCATAATTTTAGATGCCCTCATTTCCTCTCTACGAACAACCATATGAACTGTAGTGCATAATTTAGAGAGGTATATAGCTTCTTCACAAGCTGTATCGCCAGCACCAACTATTGCTACTTCTTGACCTCTATAGAAAAAACCATCGCAAACTGCACAAGCACTCACACCACTTCCGTTTAAACGCTTTTCGGAGGGGATTCCTAACCATTTGGCCTCTGCACCCGTAGCGAGTATGACAGTATCAGCATGAATCTCGATAGAATCGTCAATCCAGACCTTATGTGGTGTAGATGAAAAATCGACTTTTGTTGCCATTCCGAAGCGAATATCAGTCCCGAAGCGTTCTGCTTGAACCTTAAAATCTTCCATCATTTCAGGACCCATTATACCTTTTGGATAACCTGGGTAGTTTTCTACATCAGTAGTGTTCATCAACTGACCTCCCTGCTGAAGACCAGTGTACATAAGAGGTTTTAGCCCTGCTCTGGCAGCATATATAGCAGCTGTATAACCAGCAGGACCAGAACCAATAATCAAACATGATACTTTTTCCATAATGACTGCAAATAAATATTTTTTTTAGGTTTTAATTTTTACAAAATGTACACATCTCATTCCTTAAAATAAATTAACGTTTATGACCCCTTCGTTCCTCTCACCATTTTCTCAATATCATCCCATTGTTCTTTAGTAACTACATCAAGCATACTAAACTCGCCAGCACCCTGTAGCCATTCGCCTCCATCAATAGTCACAACCTCGCCATTTACATACGCTGAAAAATCAGAAACAAGATAAGCCGCCAAGTTGGCTAACTCATGATGCTCTCCTACCCTTTTCAATGGTACACGGTTGCTCATATCTATTTTTTCTGCTAAATCACCAGGCACCAGTCTATCCCATGCTCCTTTTGTTGGAAATGGTCCAGGAGCGATTGCATTCATTCTAATGCCGTACTTTGCCCATTCCACCGCCAATGAACGAGTAAGAGCTAGAACTCCAGCCTTAGCTGTAGCTGATGGCACAACATAAGGAGAACCTGTCCAAGCATATGTGGTTACAATATTCAAAACAGTTTTATTTTTTTGATTATTCGCTATCCAATACTTCCCAACTGCTAAAGTGCAATTTACTGTTCCTTCTAATACTATACCTATGATAGTTTTGAAAGCTCCTGAGCTCAATCGCTCTGTAGGTGAAATAAAATTACCAGCAGCATTATTAAGCAAAACATCTACTCCTCCAAAAACTTCAATAGTTTTAGCCAACATAGCCTCTACCTCATGATACAATCGAACATCGCATTGTACTGCAAGACATTTACTTCCAGTAAGTGCTTCCAACTCTTTTGCTGTGTTTTCAAGCACGTCTAGCTTTCTACTAGAAATTACACAGTTTGCACCGAGTTGCATAAAATAGGTGGTCATTGCTTTACCTAATCCAGTACCACCACCAGTTACAATTATTGTTTTCCCCTTTAGTGCTCCTTCTTTTAACATTCCTTTTTCCATAATTAATATTGATTTGTTTTTAACATAACTAAAGTGCAAGCTTCTATCACTTCGATTCCATTCTTTTCTAACACGTTTTGTAACGATATGTTTTCTGTGCCAGGATTAAAGATTACTCGCTTTGGTTTTAAATTTATAATTTTTTCTTCATATGCCGCTTGCAAAGAAGGATTAATATATAGCGAAACAGTATCGACTGTTTGATTTTCTGGAAACTCTGTTACTATTTTCACATCATCAATCATACCCGGTTTAGCACCTATAGCCATTACAGAATGATTATAAAAGCGTAAAAGACGACAAGCTTCATTTGAATATCGGTCAGTATTTTCGGATGCACCCAATACCAATGTGGATATGCTCTTCATAAAAATTTGTAATAAAATGTAACTAAATATTTTTTTGAACGTTAAATCTATAAAAATAGTACCAATATGCTAGTATCATCAATAGCCATGTCACCAATTATAGAAAAAGAGAGCATAAACGAGCAAAATTTTGAAAAGGCAAATCATTCTAAAGAAGAGGAGTCAATAATAAAACAAAAGTTATTTGATGCCATGATGCTAGGCAATTCTGCACATCATAAGGTTCATATTGCATTTTTGACAGATGAAGGAACAAAAATTGTTTATACTACTGTTTGGGCTACTACTGATAATTTTATCATTCTAAAAGGGGGACGATATATCCCTATTCACTCTATATTAGCCATTGATTTAGATTAACATCAATAGTGGAGATTCGAGATACTTTTTAAGTGAAATCAAAAATTTAGACCCTACTGCTCCATCTACTACTCTATGATCAGAAGAAAGTGATACTTTCATAATATGTCCAACTTCTATTTTCCCATCTTTTACAACTGGCTCTTGCTGTATAGCTCCAACTGCTAGTATGCAGGCATTAGGCTGATTAATAATAGCTGTAAAGCTCTCTATTCCAAACATTCCTAGATTAGATATTGTAAATGTACTACCATCCATCTCTGCTGGTGAAAGCTTTTTGGCAACAGCTTTTTGTGCTAATGCTTTAGCCTCTGTAGATAGGTTTCTCAAAGATTTTTGATCAGCAAACTTAATCACTGGCACTACTAAACCTTCATCCACAGCCACAGCCATGCCTAAATGAATATGTTGGTATTTGCGGATTTTATCACCAAGCCATGAAGTATTGACATCTGGATTTTCTCTCAAAGACATGGCTACAGCTTTAAGGACTAAATCATTAAATGAAATTTTAGTTTCTAAAGCCTCGTTTAGCTCTTTTCGAAAAGCAACAGCCTTATCCATATTTATACTCATATTGAGATAAAAATGAGGAGCAGTAAACATACTCTCTGACAAACGTTTTGCGATAGTTTTGCGCATTTGAGATACACTCACATCTGAGAATCCTTCTTGACCGTTGACTACTGGGATTGAAGCCGCAGTAGTAGCCACTTTAACCTTTTCGATATCCCTCTTCACTATTCTTCCATCTTCACCAGAACCTTGTATAGACGACAAATCAATTCCCTTTTCTTTAGCTATAGATTTAGCAAGCGGAGAAGCTTTTAAGCGAGCATCTGAGTTAGTTGTAGTAGTGATAATGGTTTCTACATTAGCTATATGAGAGTCTTTCACTTCCTCTACTTTTGCTATTGGCTCAGATTTTGGCGCTGCAACCTCAGTCAACAAATGCTGAAAGTCTTCTCCTTTTTTGCCGATGATAGCGACCAAACCACCTATGGCCAATGGTTCCCCTTTTTTTGCTGAAATAAATAAAATTTCACCTTTATAGTAAGATTCTAAAGGCAAAGTGGCCTTATCAGTCTCCACATCGGCAATGGTATCGCCCACTTTTATCACATCCCCAACTTTTATGTACAATTCAGAGATAAATCCTTCCTCCATTGTATCGGTCATTCTTCCAAGTCTTATTGCTTCAGCCATAGTG
>JBIKJU010000035.1:0-12253 GCA_044360745.1 Chitinophagales bacterium | reverse complement strand
TTTGGATTTCATCTTATAAAAATGGATGAGAAAAGAGGAGATAGAGTAAAAGTACGTCATATTTTGGTACGTGTAAAACTAACTAATGCTGATGTGATTTTAGCTAAAGAAATGACGGATAGTGTGCATAGAATGCTCGTAAATGAAAAAATTAGCTTTAGAGAAGCTGTAAGTAAGTACTCAGAAGATGACGCTACAAAATCTTCGGGTGGTTTAATGTTTAACCCCAAAAATGGTACATCTTATTTTGAAAAAGCAGACATTGATGGCAACTTGATTTTCACAATAGACCAAATGAAAGCGGGCGAATTTTCAGAAGTGCTTACATACACTACCCAAGAACGAACAGGTGAAACTAAAACTGGCTATAGAATTATTCTTCTAAAATCAGAAACGCCAGCTCATAGAGCGAGTTTAGAAACTGACTATGCTAAGATACAAGCAGCAACAAAAGCTACTAAACAAAATAAAGAACTTGAAAAATGGATTGATGTACATAAAGAAAACACCTTTATTAAAATTGACCCAGCTTTTTCACAATGCGAGAATTTAGTAAAGTGGAAAAATGATTTAAAAAACTAAACAGAGATAAAATAACCGATATGTATTCATCAGATGTAGAAGCTTTAGATGCGTTTGCTAAAAAAGTAGCTGACTTAAAACAAGAAATTGGGAAAGTCATAATTGGTCAAACAGATATCGTCAATCAAATTTTAATCTCAATTTTTAGTGATGGGCATTCCTTATTGATTGGTGTGCCAGGCTTAGCTAAAACATTGACAGTACATACAATTTCGAGGGTATTAGATTTGTCATTTTCACGTATTCAGTTTACACCAGACCTGATGCCTACAGATATTATAGGCACAGAATTGTTAGACGAATCACGCCATTTTAAGTTTAACAAAGGTCCTGTTTTTAGCAATATCGTATTAGCTGACGAAATTAATAGAACACCTCCAAAAACTCAATCTGCCTTACTAGAGGCAATGCAAGAAAGAACTGTAACGGTATCGGGAACTCGCCATACTCTTCCCTCTCCATTTTTTGTTCTAGCTACTCAAAATCCAATAGAACAAGAGGGTACATATCCATTACCAGAAGCACAGCTCGACCGTTTTATGTTTAGTTTAGTATTGGACTATCCTTCCTTTAATGAAGAACTTGAAGTAGTAAAGTCAACCACATCAGGAAAATCTATAGATCTATCAAAATTGATGACAGGTGAAGAGATAAAATACTTCCAACAGCTTATTCGAAAAATGCCGATACCAGAAAATGTATTAGAATATGCTGTAAAACTAGTAACTAAAACTCGACCAAATAGACCAGAGTCTTTAGCAAGAATCAATAATTATATAGCTTGGGGTGCTGGACCAAGAGCCTCACAGTACCTAGTTTTGGGAGCTAAATGCTATGCCGCTACACGTGGCAAATATTCTCCAGACATAGAAGATGTAAAAGCCATTGCTACAGCAGTATTGAGACATAGAGTATTTAAAAATTATAAGGCTGAATCAGAGGGCTTAACTATCGAGCAAATCATTGGAGAACTACTGTAAATTTTATGTCGAGCCATCCGTCATTACTACAAACTGAACACAAAGAGTCTTTAAATAGAAGACTATACAGATATGTCATGAATGTTTTTCCTGCGATTTTCGGCACAGGTGTCAAAATCCTATTTATTGCAGACAATTGGAAAGAAGTACATTTAAGATTGGGGGTTAATTTTTTTAGCAGAAACTATGTAGGTACTATATTTGGGGGTAGTTTATTTAGTGCCACAGACCCTTTTTATATGATCATGCTTTACAATATTCTTGGGAAAGACTATGTAGTATGGGATAAAGGCGCCACAATCCGATTTAAACGTCCTGGAACGGAAAAGGTATGGGCAAAAATGGAAATTAACGATGATTTTATTGAAAAAATAAAATTAGATGTAGCTGCTAATGGTGAAATGATCTACGAACTTAAGGTAAACTGGGTAAATAAAAACGGAAAAGTAGTGAGTGAAATAGATAGAGTCCTTTATGTAGCGTCTAAACATTTTTACAAAAATAAACTAGAGGCTATTAAAGAAAAGGAAAAATCATCAACATAAAAGCTGAAATTTATTTACCCTTAAATAATGGTTTTCTTTTTTCTAAAAATGCTGTTGTTCCCTCTGTAAAATCTTCTGTAGCAACACAAGCACCAAATTTTTCTACTTCGGTATTAAACCCATCTATACCATCTGTAAAATGAGCTTGTACACATGCTATTACATTGGCAATAGCTACAGGAGCTTGCTGCGCTATTTTCTTAATCATAGCTTTTGAGCTTTCGAGTAGTTCTACAGTCTGTACAACCTGATTTGCTAATCCATAAACATGAGCTTGATGAGCATCTATGGTATCAGCAGTCATAAGTAGCTCTAGGGCTTTACCTTTACCAATGAGCTGAACCAAACGCTGTGTACCTCCATATCCTGGTATTAGTCCTAATTTCACCTCCGGCTGACCAAATTTAGCATTTTCACTGGCTATTCGCAAGTGACACGCCATCGCCAATTCGCATCCACCACCCAAAGCAAACCCATTCACAGCAGCTATTACAGGCTTAGGAGATGACTCAATTTTATTAAACACATCATGCCCTCTTTGAGCTAAAACTTTCCCTTGTTCTACATTTAATCCCTTAAAACCTGAAATATCGGCACCAGCCACAAAAGCCTTGTTTCCTTTGCCTGTGATGATGCACCCCACCAAACTAGAGTCAGTCAAAAATTCATCAACCACTTGGTCTAACTCATCAATTACAGTAGCATTAAGTGCATTGAGTTTATCTTCTCTGTTGATAGATAATATCAAAATATTTTCTTGAATTTCAGTTAAAAGTGTAGTGTATGTTTTCATAGCATTTTTTTTGCTTGGCAAAGGAATAAAATAATTCTTAAGATAAAACGTTTTGAATAAATTTTATTTCTATTTCACTTCAGTAAATATACCCTGTAAGAAGAAGTCTTTTAACTCAGTTTCAGTTTTACTGAGTCATGAATCGAAACTATTCGCTTTTCATATTTGAAGTTTTTAAGAATGACCTAGCCCTCCACATAATCCATTAAATAGTCATACCTTTCTGTTAGTTTGCCATGTTGTGTGATGGTCGCTTTGTCAAGCATTGAGATTTTTTCCTTGATGAGTTCGGGTAGCACGCGCGATATGAGCATATTCCCAAAATCTTCGGAAGCATCACGAGGCAGCTCATTGGGGAGATTATCAATAGTCATCATATCTACAGAACTTTCAGTGAATGCCTGACAGAGTTGTTCTGACTGTGGGTCATAACCAAAATAAGGGTCATCTATAGTAGATGCAAACAATGTAGACGGAATAGACGACTCTGGCGCAATATCGCATGTGATATCAGCAATGATTTTGATTCTAAAATCTTTTTCTCTCATTTGCTCTTTGGTAAAAAATGCTGGCATGCGCTTATCCCAATAAACACCGTTAATCATCACATCACTCACTTTTATAAAAGGATAAAATGAACTTTCAAAATTCGATGGCTCTTTATGGAATAATGCCCTGTCAAATTCATCTACTTGTGGTTGATAGTACATATCTTTACTACCAAGCTGTGTATAAACGGCCTCATCAAATTCCTTATAGCAAAACGAATGCGGGTCTACTTTTTTTATTCCCATTACATCCAATAAAAACGCAGCTCCTTCACTCACTCTTCCTGTACCAGTTAACACTATTTTCCAGTTTGGCAAATCCATCTTTTCAAACTCTTTTTGTGCTTCTGCAAAATTAATGCAGTCCACCATTTGTCTCATACGAAACCGCACTGTTTTGGAGCCAATCATACGTATAGCATGGTACGCACCTACAATTCCCGCCCATCGACCAAAAGCTATTATTCTATTGTTATTCTCATCTACCATACATTCATAATCAATCAATCTTATTTTCTTGTTTACTATTTCTTGAAGCAATCGCTGATTATGCTTTTGCTTCTTAATCGTATGTGAAAAAAACAAGTATGTTTTGTTAGATATAAGTAAGTCTATAGGGACTTCTTTTACGCCAAGTATAATATCACAGTCTTCTAGGTTTTCCTGAAGAGTGATATGATGGTATTTGTATTCTTCATTGCTAAAACATCTGTATCTACATGGTTGTACTACTATTTCAACAGATGGAAATCGTTCTTTAATAGATGCGCATTGAGAGGGCGTAAGTGGCACTCGGGTATCTCTTGGGCGTTTATCTTCACGGATTATTCCTATTTTCATTCCTTATTTTTTCTATTTCAAAACTGCACATATTTTACAAGAAAACAACAGTAACTAAAAAAAACTATCTTTAACCCATCAAGCGAGTTTATGCAAAATCTAACAGATAAAATAGTAATTGTAACGGGTGCCGCTTCTGGAATAGGAAGAGAATTGGCGGTAGCTCTGTCCCAACTTCAAACAAAATTGATTTTGGTAGATAGAAATACTGAAGAACTGAATAATACAGCTCAATTGCTCCATTCATCGTCTAGAGCTTTTCTATTCACACTTGATGTTTCTGATAAGGAAGCCATTATCAAATTTAGGGATGAAGTAATAGGCAAATTTGGATATATTGATGTTCTTATCAATAATGCTGGCATTGCCCTAGCTCCTTTAGAATTTTCAGATATACCAGAAAACGATTTTGACAAAGTCATTAATATCAACCTCCATGGCACAATATGGATGTCAAGAGCTTTTTTACCTACACTACTTACCAGAAAAGAATCTTCATTAGTGAACATCTCTAGTGTTTTTGGTTTGTTTGGGGTACCCAAACAAACAGCTTATTGCACTTCTAAATATGCCGTTAGAGGATTTACTGAATCGCTAAGAGTAGAACTCAAACATTCAAATATCGGTATCACTTGTGTTCACCCAGGAGGAATCAAAACCAACATTGTACGTTCGAGTATTTTTTATAATAAAAACGACAAAGAAACTGTAATCAGTGAGTTTGATAAAGTAGCAAAAACATCTCCCGAGAAGGCATCAAAAGCTATCATCAATGCTATTTTGAAAAAGAAAAAAAGAATAACAATAGGCCCAGACGCCAAACTGATTTATTTCTTTAGTCGCCTTTACCCTAATCTTTTAGAAATTGTAGCTTCGCTTAGATTGAAAAAACTTTCTTGACATATATATTTTTTTTAACAAACTTATTAAAACATTAAAAATGCACGTTTGTTAAATGATGAACCACGTTTATGACAGCACTATTCAAAATAATCGTAATATCTACTACAGCTGTAGTGTTCAACAGCTGTAGTATCTCTAAAATGACCAATCGCCAATATGATAGAGTAGCACATAACCAAATATACGATGTAATCATAGTACCTGGTGCACCTATTGAAGAAGGAGGACTAAGCGGGATATTATCAGCACGCATTTTATGGTCAAAATATCTCTATGACCAAGGTATAGCTAAACATGTAATTTACTCTGGTGCTGCCGTATCTTCACCATATGTAGAGGGTTTGGCGATGAGAAGTCATGCTATAAAAATAGGCATGCCAGCTGATAAGGTTTTTGCTGAAACTAAAGCAGAACATAGTACAGAGAATATTTACTATAGCTTACAGATGGCACGTAAAATGGGTTTTCAAAAAATAGCTATAGCTACCGACCCAGTACAGACATTTATGATTCATTCATTTAGAAAAAAATATTTACCATTTGTAGAAGTTGTCCCAATTGTGTTTGATAAAGTATTCAAAAGCAAAGAAGAATACAAAAAACTAACGCCTGTAGAAGCAAACGAAGCCCATCTAGATGAAAGAGAATTTATACCACTTCATAATAGAGAATCATTTTTTAAGAGATTCGCAGGGACAATAGGAAAAAATATTGCTTATGACTCCTCATTAGTAGCTCCGCTTGATGATACAAAAATGTTAGTCACTTTAGATACATTATCCGTTAAATAGTACTCCTGAGTATATCACTTTTTGTTATAATTGCAGAAAAATAAATATATGCTAACACCTCGTTCCATTTATACAGAAGAACATTTAATGTTTGCTCAGTCTGTACGTGATTTTTTACTCAAAGAAATAGTACCTCATCACGCACAATGGGAAAAAGATAAAATGGTAAGCCGCGAGAGTTGGATGAAATTTGGAGATGCTGGCTATTTATGCCCTCAAGTAGATGAGCAATATGGTGGATTAGGCATAAAAGATTTTAGATACAATGCTATTATCACAGAAGAAATATCAAAACTTGGTTTAGCTTCAGAGGCAGTTGGATATCCACTTCACTCTGATATAGTTTGTCCTTATATCGAACACTATGCCACAGAAACAGCTAAACAAAAATGGTTGCCTAAGATGGTGAGTGGTGAAGCAATAGCAGCCATAGCAATGACAGAGCCAGGTGCTGGTAGCGACTTGCAGGGGATGCGTGCCTCAGCAGTTAAGAAAGGAGATGTGTATATACTTAATGGCTCAAAAACTTTTATAACTAACGGATATCTCTCTGATATTTGTGTGGTGGCTGCGAAAACAGATCCTACAAAAGGAGCAAAAGGAATTAGTTTGTTTATCGTAGAAAGTGGCATGAAAGGATACTCTAAAGGGAAGCCTTTTGAAAAAGTAGGTCTTCATGCACAAGATACTTGTGAGTTGTTTTTTGAAAATGTAGAAATACCTGCAGAAAATTTACTTGGATTAGAAGGTGAGGGTTTTAAATATTTGATGACAGAATTATCGCAGGAACGCTTAGTAGTAGCACTCGGAGCTATAGGAGCTGCTGAAGGCGTTTTAGCATCAACCATACAATACACAAAAGATCGACAAGCATTTGGAAAACCAATTTCAGAATTACAAAACATTCGATTCAAACTAGCTGAATTAGCTACAGAGGTCAACATTGGAAGAGTATATGTAGATCATTGCACGATGTTGCATAATGATAAAAAACTCGATCAAGCAGCTGCTTCTGCTTGCAAATACTGGCTCACAGATCTACAATGCAAAGTAGCAGATGAGTGTGTTCAAATTCATGGTGGTTATGGATACATTTGGGAATATCACGCAGCTCGTGCATTTGCTGATGCCCGCGTGCAAAGAATCTATGCAGGCACTAATGAAATCATGAAAGAACTGATAACTCGTAAGATTTTGAAATAAAATAGCTATTCTTTTCCTTTCAACAGCTCCTCCAAATATCCAAGCTCGTCTCTGTATTTAGCAGCTACTAGATAATCAGTTTCTCTTGCTGCTCTCACCATTTGGGCTCTAGTATTTTCAATTGCTCTTTTGAGTTCGTCCTTATTCATTTTCGATAAAATGGTCTCTGCTACCATACCCATTGTGTCATCCACTTCAGAATAAAGCGTTTCTTCTTTCTTACGAATATTCAAAACAGAAGCTTGTTGAATAATCTCTTCGCGAGATTTGAAAACTGTCTCAGGAGATATGTTGTGTTCTATATTATAACGAATTTGTTTCTCTCTCCTCCTATTTGTTTCGTCTATCGTGTCCTGCATAGATTTTGTAGTCTTATCAGCGTACATTATTACTTTTCCATTAGAATTTCGTGCAGCCCGACCTGATGTTTGAATGAGCGACTTTCTATTTCTTAAAAACCCTTCTTTATCTGCATCTAAGATAGCCACCAAAGATACCTCTGGTAGATCTAATCCTTCTCTTAGCAAGTTTACACCTATCAACACATCAAACTTTCCTAGCCTTAAATCTCTTATGATTTCAATTCTATCTAAGGTATCAACACCACTATGAATGTACTTGCATTTTATTCCTAGTCTCGATAAATATTTATCTAATTCTTCTGACATCCTTTTGGTCAATGTAGTAACTAAAACGCGTTCTTTTAATTTTACTCGCTCATCTATTTCCTCTAATAAATCATCAATCTGATTGAGACTAGGACGCACTTCTATAGGTGGATCTAGAAGTCCAGTTGGACGCACGATTTGCTCTACAACTTCACCATCGGTCTTATTCAATTCATAATCACTTGGAGTGGCACTTACAAAAATAGCTTGTCCCACAGCTTTTTCAAATTCATGAAAATTTAATGGCCTATTGTCCATAGCTGATGGCAGCCTAAAACCATAATCTACCAAATTTAACTTCCTACTTCTATCACCACCGTACATAGCGTTGAGCTGAGGTATAGTCACATGGCTTTCATCTATAATCAACAAAAAATCATCTGGAAAGTAATCTAGTAAACAATAAGGTCTTGAGCCAGGTTCTCTGCCATCTAAATATCGTGAATAATTTTCTACTCCTGAGCAGTACCCCAATTCTCGCATCATTTCCATATCAAACTCCACTCTTTCTTTTATTCGCGCAGCTTCTATGTGTTTACCAATATCTTTAAAATATTCAACTTGCTTATCTAAATCGGTTTTTATCTGATCTAAAACCTGAATGAGCAAATCTCTCGAAGTTACATACATATTAGCTGGAAAAATGGCCACATTCGTATAGCTATCTATCTTCCTTCCAGTACTGAGTTCAAACGAATCAATACGCTCTATTTCATCATCAAAAAAAGTAACTCTATAAGCATAATCCATATATGCTAATGCAATTTCTACTGTATCGCCTTTGGGCCTAAATGTACCCCTCAAAAGTTCTATATCTGAGCGAGAATAAAGCCCTTCTACGAGTTTAAATAAAAAAGCATTTCTTGTTATTTTCTCCCCTACTTTTATTCTGATTACAGAGTTTTCATACTCTCTTGGATTGCCGAGTCCATAAATACAAGATACTGAAGCCACCACCACCAAATCTCTGCGGCCAGACATCAAAGATGCAGTTGTGCTAAGACGAAGTTTTTCAATCTCTTCATTTATTGACAAATCTTTTTCAATAAAAGTTCCAGACGATACTATATACGCCTCAGGTTGATAATAATCATAGTACGACACAAAATACTCTACTGCATTGTTGGGGAAAAACTGTTTAAACTCACCGTACAACTGCGAAACTAGTGTTTTATTATGGGTCAAAATTAAAGTAGGCCTGTTTAACTGAGCAATGACATTAGCCATCGTGAACGTTTTTCCAGAACCCGTGACCCCAAGCAAAACTTGGTTCTTTTCACCGTTCGATATATTTTCAACTAGCTGTCTGATGGCTTCTGGTTGGTCGCCTTGGGGCTGATATTTAGAGTTGAGTTGAAACATAAAACACAAAAATAACAAAGCTACTGGCAAAATTGCGCTTATTTATGGACCAAGTGCTTATTTATTCATCTAAAAAAAGTTATATTTGCTATCCAAAAAAATAAAACATGACATTAGCTGAAATAGTATCTGTATCTCAAATGCCTGGCATCTTTAAAGTTATCGGCAAAAAGCAAGATGGTTTAATTGTAAAATCGCTAGTAGATGGCAAATCTCAATTCCTATCTGGTAGAACGAATATGTTTAGCACACTAGACAACATCACACTATATACTACAGAAGATCCGATAGCTCTTGTGGAAGTACTCAGAGAAATGAAAAAGCAATCGGCTAAAAATCCTCCTATAGCTGCTACGGCCTCAGAAGCTGATATCAAAGCATACATCAAATCCATTATCCCTAATTATGATACTCAAAAAGTATATTTCAGTGATATGAAAAAGCTTTTGAAATGGTATAGCATTTTAGAGCAAAATCAATTGATAGATGAATTGATTGCAGAACCAACAGACGGTAATAATACAGCAGCAGCTGAAGAAACTACCGAAGAGTCAAAACCTAAGAAAGCTACTAAAAAAGCAGCTGGAGATGACACTGCTTCGAAAGAGGCTAAAGCCACTAAACCAAAAACAACTGCATCTAAAGCAAAAGTGAGCGCACCTAAAACTCAGGCTCCACCTAAAAAAATAACTACTCCAAGAAAAGCATCTTAATCATTTTATTAAGTTAATTTCGATTCTACTTCTTCTCGAAAATACTCGGCAATTTTACTCCCAAATACTTCAAAGAGGCAATGAGTAAAGCGGTAGCCCCTGCCTCATCTAAGTTGCCAATAAAGGGAATATTATCTGGGATAAATTCAAATACCCCAAAACCAGGGTTTATAATATATATGGCTGAGAGAAGTGCTGTAATAACTGCCAATACTTTTTTCATTTTTGTTCTTTTAGTGTAAAATTACCAATTTACATGCCAAATTTAAAACCATCTCATCCAATGTCGAGATTAGAAGAACTGAAAGCAAAAAAATTGCAAGAAAAAATAAAAAAAGCATCTGCATTTATGTGGGAAAACTGCCAAAAAGAAGGTGTGCTCACTACCCATACGGGTTTGCAATATCTAGAACTTCAAGAGGGAAATGGACAGTCACCTTCATTATCCTCAACAGTGACAGTACATTATGAAGGCAAACTCATCAATGGTGATTTTTTTGATAGTTCTTTTAGGAGAGGTAAACCTTCTACATTTCCGCTCAAAAACGTAATAGCGGGATGGCAAGAGGGTCTACAACTAATGAGCATAGGTGCAAAATATCGTTTATTTATAAACCCAAATTTAGCCTATGGAGAAGCAGGTTCAGGACTTATAGGCCCACACGAAGTCTTAATTTTTGAAGTAGAATTATTGAGCTTTGAAAATTAAAATCCTATCAATTCAGTGGCACTTTTGAGTGCTGTGTCTGAAAAGTTATCACCACCTATCATTTTGGCAATTTCGATTTTCCTCTCCGATGCTGAAAGGCGTTTGATGTTAGTTACCGTTTTCTGACCTAAATTATCTTTGTACACAAATAGATGCGTATCCCCACAACGCGCTATTTGAGGCAAGTGGGTAATACAAATAATCTGATGAGATTTTGCCATAGCATTCATAATATCGCCCACTTTGAGTGCTACTTCGCCAGATATTCCTGTATCAATTTCATCAAAAATGAGCGTAGAATTAAGATCTGTGCTTGTCAAAAGTGATTTGATACATAACATCAATCTCGACAACTCTCCTCCAGAAGCCACATCTTTCAATGGTTTGGGAGAAAATCCTTTATTAGCGGAAAATAAAAATTCAACTTTTGAAAATCCATATTCGTTTAGTTGATTATCGACTGAGTGCTGAATGGAAATCTCAAAATTAGCCGCTGGCATACCTACAGTTTGAAGCTGTGAAGTCACTTGTTTTGCGGCAGTGGTAGAAACCGACAATCGCTTTTCATGCAAAACAGAAGCCAATTTTGAAAGCTTCTGAAACTCACTGTCAGTTTGTTTGCTAAGCACTGCTATTTGTTGCTCATAACTATCTGTCTCTGTCAAAACATCTTCAAATTTTGCTTGCAAACTAAGTAAGGCAGCTATAGAATCTACACCATGCTTTTTTTGCAAACGGTAAATTAGGTTGAGACGCTGACTGATATCTTCTAATCGCTGTGGGTTGGCCTCGTACTGATCATTAAGTCGTTCAAAGGCTCTAGCTAAATCTTTGATTTCGATTTCTACTGACTGTAGTCGTTCTATGAGCGCTTTAATCTCATCATTAGTGTTTTCAACAGGTCGTGTAGCAGCTTTTATTTCTGCAAAAGTTTTCAAAATAGAGCTTTCAGACTCATCCATCAAAAAAACTGTTTTTGTTGCCGCTAATTTTATGATATCTAAATTGGATAAGGTCTTAAACTCACCTTCGAGTGTCTCTTGCTCATCTTCTTCTAAATTGGCATCTTGCAATTCATTCAATTGAAACCTCGTAAAGTCAGACTCCGCCTGAGAGCGTTGAGCTAATGCTTGTAACTCCTCTAACTTTCTAAGATTTTTTCTATGCTCTTTATATAAGTTTCTATAGTCTGCTAAAACATCTTTTATGCCTGCAAAAGTATCTAACACACTCAATTGAAATCCTCGTTCCACTAAATCATAAGTCTCATGCTGTGTGTGCATGTTGACAAGCATTTCACCTATTTCTTTCATTTGGTGCAGGGTAGCAGGTGTGTCATTGATAAACGAACGTGACTTTCCGTTAGCAGCAATTTCTCTTCTCAGCACTATGCTTTCATCTACATCAAAATCTTGTTCAAGTATAGATTTCAAATGATTTGTTGATTTGAAAGTAGCCTCTACCACACATTTTTTATCTTTATCTAAAAGCACTTTAGTGTCCGCTCTTTCGCCCAATACTAAAGCCAGCGCACCGAGCAAAATAGACTTTCCTGCACCTGTTTCACCAGTGATAATATTCATCGCTCCCGAAAAATCAACTTCGAGTTGTTCGAT
>JBIKJU010000227.1:0-3614 GCA_044360745.1 Chitinophagales bacterium | reverse complement strand
GCAATTATATTTCTTTAGACACAGCAATATATTTAGTAGGCATTTCCAACATGTTAGGACTTGCTATTGGCTACTACTTAGGATGGAAAGTTGGCAATATCAATCTAGGCAATATTTTCTTAACGGCAATAGTGATGTTGTGGCTTTACTCATCGATACTAAAACACTACTTTTTAATTGGTAATTTAGTCGTAGCATCTTTGTCTGCACTCGTATTTGTAGTAGTTGTAATTTATGAACCACTCATGACGAACCCAACTAGTATATCTCTTACTACTTATGGAGCTCAAACTGTACTGATATTTCTTAAAGGATATACACTATTTGCTTTTCTTATATCACTCACTCGCGAGATTGTAAAAGATGCAGAAGATATCGAAGGTGATGAGAAGGCAGGTATGAAAACCTTGCCTATTGTTCTAGGATTAAAATCAACAAACGTTGTAATTGCTTTATTACTTAGCATTATCTTCGCCCTTCTAACTTTTCTTGCTTATAAATTTTATATAATCGGAGCTTACCATCATTTTTGGTATATTGTTTTTTCATTGCTAATCACAATTTCATTAAATATTCTAAGTGTCTTATTTGCAAAAAATAAATTTGATTATCAAAATTTATCTATATTTATAAAACTAAATATGCTATTTGGAATATTCAGCATGTTAGCTTTTTATCTTGCTGATTTCAACTTATAATTATGCTTTCCCTTAAAAGACCATTAATCCTAGCTTCGGGATCTCCACGAAGAAAAGAACTTCTAATGATGCTCAATATTCCATTTGAAGTAAAAGTGAAAAATACAGATGAGAGTCATCCTTTAAACGAACTAGCTGATAATATTCCAGAGCTATTAGCCATAAGAAAAGCTACTGCATTTAAAGATGATATTAATAATGAAATTATAATTTCTGCCGATACAATTGTAATTATTGAAAATGAAATTTTAGAAAAACCAAAAGATAAAGTAGATGCGAAAAATATGCTTTCAAAATTATCAGGCAAAGAGCATCTTGTAGTTACTGGCGTATGTATCTTATCTAAAGAAAATCAGATCTCGTTTTCGGATGAAACAAGAGTCACATTTAATGAACTAAGTGATCAAGAAATAGAATTTTATATTGATCATTATAAACCATATGATAAAGCTGGAGCATATGCATGCCAAGAATGGATAGGAGCAGTAGCTATTAATAGATTTGATGGTAGCTATCATAATGTGGTAGGATTACCAGTACATAAAGTCTATAAAGCGCTGCTCTCTTTTAATCATTGATAAATTAGATATTGATGATTCAAGTATTACTTCCTCAAAACAAAACACCCCATTTTTACGCTGCAGCAGAAGAGTGGATGGTTAGGAATTTAAAAAATGACCATTACTTTTTTACTTACATTAATCAAACTCCTTGTGTAGTTTTAGGTAAAAATCAAAGTGTTTGGAGCGAAGTAAATTGGAATTTTATACGTCAACAACCACAAAATATTGTTAGAAGAATATCTGGCGGAGGTACAGTATACCACGATAGTGGAAATATAAATTTTGGATTTATTGTCCCTTTTGATGATACTAAAATCAATAACTACAAATGGTTCAATCAACCAATATTAGATGCACTTGCATTACTTGGTATTAAAGCTACATTTAGTGAACGAAATGATCTTCTTTATAATGGTTTCAAAATATCTGGTAATGCTCAGTTTACAGACAGAAAAATGATGCTAAGTCATGGTACGCTTCTCTTTGATGCAAATATGGTAAATTTGAAAGTTGCATTATCTCCTAATGATTTTAATACAACCACTAAAGCAGTAAAATCTGTAAGATCTAATGTCAAAAACCTTAAAGACATAACTTCCTTATCGCAACCAGATTTTTACAAAAAACTCATTGAACATTTACCAATAAAAGAAAGGCTTTCATTAATTGATTCAGAACTTAAAGAGATTGAACATTTACAAAAAGAAAAATACGAAACTAAAGTTTGGACATTTGACAAATCGCCAAACACATTTGTAGAGAAAAAGAATATCTCATTTAATATTATTGATGGATGTATTGAAAATATAAATACATGCCTTATAGACTTTCCAATTGAGCTTATTACAAGTTGTAGAATGGATTTTGAAGTAGTAGAAAAAAAAATGCTCCAATCTAAGATTGGAGCAACTAAAACAATGAAATTCTTAAATGACTTATTTTCCTAATCCCTCTTGAAGTGAAGCAGGTGTTGGCTTTCCTTTGAACTTAGGATTTTTCTCCCACTCATAAATACGAGATCCATCGATATATTTTGAAACAAAAGCATCGCGCAATCCCATTTTCTGCATGTCTAATTTAAATGCTTGAGCTTGTTCTTCTGAATCAAAATAACTCACTACATACGCATTATACTTATCTACTTTTTCACTACCAATAAACTTAGGCACTGTAAAATAATCAGTAAGATCAAAATGCTCATATAAACCAAATTGAACTTTATAAAATGTACCTGCAGTTGGCAACTGACCAGGCACTTTAGCCTCACAATTAGCTAATTTTTTCAATACCTCTTCAAACTTGATTGACATTTCAGACAAAGAATTTTTAAGTGCCTTTTTTTGCGATTCACAATCGGTTATTTCTTGTTTTTTTACTTCTATAGTTTCTTCTGCTTCTTTGATATTATTTTTATAACCCTCTATCATAGATTTATATTGCTGAGGATTCTTTTTATACTCTTTCAGTTCTTTTTTAATACGCTTTTTCTCTGCTTTATCTATTTGAGCAAAAGAGTAATTAGTTATAATAAAACTAATTATTAGCAAAACAAGTGACTTTTTCATATTGATTTTATTTTCTACAATATTAGGAGATTTGTACCAAGTATTTAATTTTACTTTGAAAAAGAAATTATGTTGATAATTGAAAATGACTACTTAAAAATACAAATTCAAGAATTTGGAGCAGAACTAACTTCTATTTTTAATAAAAAAGATAATATTGAACATCTATGGCAAGCAGACCCCATGTATTGGGGATGGCATGCTCCTGTGTTGTTTCCTGTAGTTGGTCGATGCTTAAATGATACTATTTCTATTGACGGACTAAACTATCTAATGGAGAAGCATGGATTTGCAAGAAAATCGACATTTATTGTTGTGAAAAAAAATGAACATCAAATCACTTTGCAACTAAGCTCCAATGAAAACACTCTCAAACTTTATCCTTATAAATTCCAATTTGATATTACGTATACTTTACAAGATCATGAACTAAAGATTTCTTATTCCGTTAAAAACATAGATGATAAAGATATTTTCTATTCTATAGGGGGCCACCCTGCAATCAATGCTCCATTTTATACTCATGAAAAATATAATGATTATTATTTAGAATTTCCATTAGATACATCGCTCAAAAGAGAATTTATCAGTATTGATGGCTTTTTTGTAGGGCAACATGAGGAAGTTTTAAATGGACAACACAATCTGTTTTTAAGTGACAATCTCTTTGAGAATGATGCCCTTATTTTCAAAAAAATAAACTCAAAAAAAATCTATCTAAAATCTATAAACCATAAAAAATACCTTTCATTTTCATTTGATGATTTCGACTATCTTGGTATCTGGGC
>JBIKJU010000226.1:0-3628 GCA_044360745.1 Chitinophagales bacterium | reverse complement strand
GCAAAAAATTTGAAAAAGAGCGCTGATGCTTTAGAATTGGAGTGCGATATTTTGATACCTGCTGCTTTAGAAAAACAGATTACAGAAAAAAATGCACCAAACGTAAAAGCAAAAATCATAATAGAGGCTGCTAATGGCCCTATCACTCCAGCTGCAGAAGTGATTTTGAACAAGAAGGGGATTATGACTATACCAGATATCTATGCAAATGCTGGTGGAGTGACAGTTTCTTACTTCGAATGGTTGAAAAACTTATCTCATGTCCGTTTTGGTCGTATGCAAAAACGATTTGAGGAGCGTTCTCAACGAAATATGATTGATCTTGTAGAAGAACTAACAGGTCAGAGAGCCAACAAAGCTCAAATAGAACGAGTGATACATGGTGCTGATGAAATAGATTTAGTCAATTCAGGACTTGAAGACACTATGATTAAAGCTTATAATGACATCCGCGAATTCTCTAAAGCAAACAAAAGCATAAAAGATCTTCGAACTGCTGCATTTGCACTTTCTATCAATAAAATCAAAGATGCTTATTATGCAATGGGTATTTTCCCGTAAGTAGATTAATATCTTTTATTTACCTCCATTGTGTTTATTCATAATGGAGGTTTTTTTTGCCAATAAATTCTCACTTCTATTTCTTTTTAACCTAATAAAATAGAAATTGCATCCCGTAATGTTTAATACTTTATGATACAACTTACAGAATGTCCTAGAGATGCCATGCAGGGGATAAAAGTGTTTATTCCAACTGAGAAAAAAATAACCTTCTTAAACTATCTATTAAAAGTTGGTTACTATGCTATAGATTTCGGCTCATTTGTTTCTCAAGAGGTCATACCTCAAATGGCTGATACTCATATGGTTTTAGACAAACTCGAAAACATAGGGGATACTAAGCTCATCTCGATTATTGCAAACGAAAGAGGTGCGAATAGAGCCATGGATTTTGAACAAATTTCCTATCTGGGCTTTCCTTTTTCTTTATCTGAAACATTTCAGAAACGAAATACAAACTCTACTATTCTTGAATCTTTAGACAGGGTGAAAGCAATACAAGATATCTGTATAAAAGGCAAAAAGAATCTTATAGTGTATATATCTATGGGATTTGGCAATAATTTTGGCGATCTATATTCAACTGAAATTGTGGAAGAATGGGTAGATAAACTTAGTGCCTTAGGTATTAAAACGATAATGTTATCAGACACTGTAGGAGTAGCAAAACCAGAAATTATTACACATTTATTTTCAAGATTAATCCCTCGTTATACCAATATATCTATTGGCGCGCACCTTCATACCGCACCACATAATTGGAAAGAGAAAGTTGAAGCAGCGTATAAAAGTGGATGCACTCGTTTCGACTCAGTTATCAAAGGCTATGGCGGCTGTCCAATGGCTGAAGATGATTTGATAGGTAACATGCCTACTGAAAATTTGCTAAACTATTTCGACCCAAAAGTAGATTTTGGAAATCGATTTTCTTTAGATGCTTTTGAAGAAGCTTTACGCTATTCATCTTTAGTATTTTAAAATGGAGCCATATTTTAGGTTTAAACAGTTTTCTGTAAGGCATGATAGGTCTGCATTGAAAGTGACTACTGATGCTGTAATATTCGGAGCTTGGCTCGCAGATAAGATAAAAGATGCTACATTCATTTTAGACATTGGAGCTGGTTGTTGTTTGTTGTCACTTATGATAGCTCAATCTAATTCTGCTGCTGTTATTACAGCTTTAGAAATCGATGATAACTCAGTCTTAGATGCTATTGAAAATATTTCTCATTCTCCTTGGTCAGATAGATTATTTGTTGTTCATCAAGATTTCAACACCTATAATGCGAAAGAGAAATTCGATTTTATAGTGAGCAATCCTCCCTTTTTTATCAATTCAATTTCATCTGCTGAAAAGCAAATGGCTCGCGCCAAACATACTATATCACTCACCTATGAAGCGTTAGTAAAGGGCATTCATGAGTCCCTTCTGTATAATGGAACTGCTGCTTTGATGATACCCTCAGATAACTTAGTGTATCTTGAAATGTTATTATCAGAATTTTCTTTTAATGTGTATTATAAAACTTATATAAGTGGTAGTCTTGGGAAAAAGCCACATATCGTTTTTCTTTTGTTTGGTAGAGAGCAAAAATCGGAAACGGAGGACTGTATAATTATTCGAGATGAAAGAAATCAGTATTCAATGGCATATTTAAATTTGACTAAGGATTTTTATATTTGATAAAATAAAGTAATGATATCAACGGTAACATATCAAGGAGAACTTAGGACAGCCTGCTGCCACCTCGCATCTAACAATGAGGTTATAACCGATGCTCCAACTGATAATCACGGAAAGGGAGAGACTTTTTCGCCTACAGACCTCATGGCTACTTCTTTAGCGGCATGCATGCTGACCGTGATGGGTATAAAAGCTCAGCAAATGGAAGTGGTACTTGATGGAGCAAAAGCTTCTGTATTAAAAGTAATGGCTTCAGAACCTAGAAGAATATCAGAAATACATGTCAAACTTACATTACCGGGTAAATCCATAGATGAGAAAACAAGAAAGATTTTAGAAAACACAGGTAAGACCTGCCCAGTTTTCCATTCTCTTCATCCAGATATTAAAAAGGAAATAGAGTTTAGTTGGGAGTAATTAATACGTAATAACTATCCCCAAAGTCGGCAATAACTGACCTAACCTTCTGTCGTCACGCAATATTTTAGCATCATAGCGAGAAGGGTCGTTAGGGTCTAGCTGAGGATTTCCGTCAGGAGTAATATTTACAACGAAAGCTCCAGGTTGGTCTGGTCGCGCAAGGGTAGCATTTTGCAAATCTAAATAAAGCTCTAATCCCCAATATTTAAATGACCATTTTTTTGTGACTCGTAAATCAAGTCCATAAAAAAACTTAAGCCGTTCACTATTTAGACGACTAAAATCCAATACTCCTGCCGGTTGCACATTATACACAGGGATAAGAGAGGATGTTTGTAAGTCGAAAGGTGTATATGGTGATCCGCCTTGAAATCTAATTCTTCCTCCGAGTTCCCATCCCTTTTTAAATTTCTTTCCTAATGACAAAACACCGATGTGTCTGGCATCCCATGATGATGCTACAAACTTGTTGTTTCTATCTTTAAACTCACTCCAAAATAACGTATATGCTACTGATCCATAAAATCCTTTAAACAATTTTTGCTCATATAAAAACTCCACACCATACGCGCGTCCTTCTGATGTTGAGGTCACTGCTTCATTTCCTACTACTCCAAAATCACCCCCAAGGTTAGCAAGACTTACTTGCTCTCTTACAGAAAATGGAACATTGAAGTATTGTTTGTAAAATCCCTCGACAGAAAATCTACCATTCCATTTTGTAGAGTATTCAAAACCAGTTACTACATGAATATTTCTCATATAAGTAAGCGTTGATTTATTAGCAAATTCACCGGTAGAATCTTTAAATCCAAGAGCAGTGTAAGTAGGCATTTGATGATAGTAGCCAGTGTTGAAATTCCATCTAAAGCCCTGCAAAATCAATACAGATGAAGAAAAGCGTGGCGAAACTTGATTGGCAATATTTGCCATGCTAGTATTAAAGTTATTGCCATCTAGCCT
>JBIKJU010000225.1:0-3636 GCA_044360745.1 Chitinophagales bacterium | reverse complement strand
TGGTTTTATATAAATTAGCATTAAAGCCACCACAAAGACCCTTGTCAGCAGTCATAAGAACAATAAGTACGTTCTTTGGTTCTCGTTTTTGATTCAGTGGTAAAGAAATTTCACCGCCTTTTAAAGCTTCCATTACATTACCTAAAATGTAGTTTAACTTTTCAGAGTATGGGCGCATTTGTGTAATTCTGTCTTGAGCTCTTTTGAGTTTAGAGGCAGACACTAATTTCATAGCTTTAGTGATCTGCATAGTGGTGTTTACAGATCCTATACGTACTCTTACTTCTTTTAAATTTGCCATAGCTTTATACTAAAATGATAAAGAAAGTTATGTAGCTTTCTTTATCTATTCGATTAATAATAATTTAATGAAACTTCAGCAGCCAAATCTGCTAAGGTTTTTTCAATTTCGTCTGTCAATGGTTTTGAAAGCGCTTTGTAAGTATCTGGAAAACGAGTTTCTAATTGAGTTAAAAAGTTTTTCTCAAACTCTTTTATTTTATTTACTGGCACTTTGTTTGCCATGTTTTTAGTACCAATAAATAGAATGGCAATTTGCTTTTCAACAGTGAACGGGGTATTTTCTGCTTGTTTCAAAATTTCCACATTTCTAGCACCTTTATCCAATACAGCTTTAGTAGCTGCATCTAAGTCAGAGCCAAATTTAGAAAAGGCTTCCAATTCACGATATTGAGCTTGGTCTAGTTTCAATGTACCTGCCACCTTTTTCATTGATTTTATTTGTGCATTTCCACCCACACGGCTTACTGATATACCTACGTTGATAGCAGGACGAACACCAGAGTTAAATAAGTTTGACTCCAAGAAAATCTGACCGTCTGTAATGGAGATCACATTGGTAGGGATATAAGCAGATACGTCACCAGCTTGTGTTTCAATGATAGGAAGTGCTGTTAATGAACCACCACCTTTAATTTTACCTTTAAGGGAATTGGGTACATCATTCATTTGCGAAGCTACTTCTAAGTTGGCATTTATTTTAGCTGCTCTTTCTAAAAGTCTAGAGTGCAAATAGAATACGTCACCAGGGTATGCCTCACGACCTGGAGGTCGTTTTAGTAATAACGAAACCTCACGATATGCCACCGCTTGTTTTGATAAATCATCATAAATAATCAATGCTGGTCTACCTGTATCTCGGAAAAATTCTCCAACTGCACATCCTGAGAAAGGAGCATAGAATTGTAAAGATGCTGGGTCAGCAGCAGATGCCGATACAACTACAGTATAAGCCATTGCTCCTCCATCTTCTAAAGTTTTCACTACACGTGCTACTGTAGATGCTTTTTGTCCGCAAGCTACGTAAATACAATATACAGGCTCTCCTTTATCATAAAACTCTTTTTGATTGAGGATAGTGTCTATAGCAATAGTGGTTTTGCCTACCTGACGGTCACCAATAATAAGTTCCCTTTGTCCTCTTCCAATTGGAATCATTGCATCTATAGCTTTTATACCAGTTTGCAAAGGTTCGTTTACTGGCTGACGATACAACACCCCAGGAGCTTTGCGCTCCAATGGCATTTCATATAATTCTCCTTGTATTGGTCCTTTACCATCAATTGGCTCGCCTAGTGTATTAACTACGCGTCCTAGCATACCTTCGCCTACTTTTATAGAAGCAATTACACCAGTACGTTTTACAGTATCTCCTTCTTTAATAGCACCTGAAGCACCCATCAATACCACTCCTACGTTATCTTCTTCCAAGTTCAAAACGATAGCTTTTACGCCACTCTCAAACTCTACTAATTCTCCAGCACGAGCATTGTTAAGCCCATAAACACGAGCGATACCATCACCCACCTGTAGTACTGTTCCGATTTCTTCAAGTTCAGCAGCTGTTTTGAAATTCGATAATTGTTCTCTTAAAATAGCGGATATTTCGTCCGGTTTTACTTCAGCCATTTTTATGTATTTTTTTGATTAAAATTCGTTTAGTCGGGCGCAAAAATAGCAGATTTGGATTGAAAAGCAAATAGTATAAGGAAATTATTGCGTGAATGGTGATTTAGTAGATTTGATGATGTTTTTATGGGGATTACATTGTTGGAGGCTAGATTATTTGATGTTGGATTGTTAGATGATAGAATGTTGGATTTTAGAAAGTTGGACTATTTTCGTCAATTCAATAAGAGTCATCGACAGAGAAGTCTCAGTATTCTCATCCTAACCCTAAACTCCACTAGTTCAAAAAGACAAAAAAAGTGTATATTTACTTTCATGCTTTCAAATCTTTCAAAAAATTCGGTGATTCAGACATTTTCACTCCCGGGGTCTCGAGTCCGGAAGACCCCGATGGAAGGCATAAGAACCATGTCACTTATTGGCCTAGTAGTTTGTTGTTCTATTGGATCCCTAGCGCAAATACCTTATGACTATAAATGGGCAATTACCCAGTTTAGTTTGCCAATTCAGTTTGAAGATTCAAATATAAAACAAGACACCCCTTTCTATTTTGGGAATAGATTTTTGTACACAGGAAGTCCAATGAGTTCTATTTATATAGACTCCACTTTATATGCCACCAATAGCGTAGATATAGTGTCTGAATTTTATGATACTATAAGAGGTGTAGAAGCTATGCTTGACGAAGACTTCCGACTGAGATACAAGTATGGTGCACCAGCTGATAATTACACCCTACTTTTACCAAAAAGGGATAATGAATTTTACATTATCAATCGCTCAAGTACTGGTGCTTCTTTAGATCCTAATGGCAACATGATTATAGATGCGACCTACTATTCGGTAATAGATGCTCAAAAAAAAGAGGTAAAATCAGCAAAACATGTGCTAAACCGCACTATGGTGACACCTAACTTCTTGACAGCTACACGCCATGCCAATGGACGCGATTTTTGGGTGGTAGAAAAAGCTTGGCAAGGCAATACCTACTATATCTATCGCACTACCCCTGATACCATACTTCTAGAACATGTTCAAAGTATAGGCGATTCTGCTCGTATCGATGATGTATACGGAAGTGGTGGCTTTAGCCCTGATGGATCACTGATGGGCGTGGCTTGTATCTCGCAGATTACCCAATATTTTGATTTTGACAGATGTACTGGGAGATTATCTAACCCAAGAAGGTTGCAAGTTCCTGCAATGGACTTTAACGGTGTAATATATCCTAACATTAAAGGTCAATACGGTATAGGCTTTTCAAAAAATAGCAGATATGCTTATGTAAATGCCCCTAATACAATTTTTCAATATGACCTCTTGGCTGGGGACTCTTTGGCTGTCAAACAGTCTGAGCAGCTAATAATCTTCTTTGATACTACTTTAACTAGAGCATATAACACTTCAACTCCATTCTTTTATTCGAGACATACTCCAAATGGCAAATTAATTTATGCTGGTTTCAACTTATTGCCCTATGCTTACTGTACTATTAATTTCCCCGATAGTGCTGGCTTAGCTTGTGGCTTTGACACCTTTGATTTAGCTCATAGTTCATTAGGAAATCAGTGTTTAACAAATGTGCCTCAATATTCCTTAGGAAAAATCGTGGGCAGCGGTTGCGATACGGCATTTACTACTGGAGTAAGTGAGCTTGGGGGGAGTATCGGTTTTGAGCTATATCCTAATCCAGCATCTGCTATGATA
>JBIKJU010000034.1:0-12354 GCA_044360745.1 Chitinophagales bacterium | reverse complement strand
AAAGGAGTTTTCTTATTTGATTACAAAATTTGATAGTGCTATAAATTTTACTACTCAAGAAGATGCCATAAAAGAGATAAATACTCTCCGTGCTGAATTTTCTACCGCTGCTAGCATAGCATCAGTTCGAAATACAATTGATACTTCAAATCAATATTATGATTTGGAGCAAACATTTTTCGACCAAGTAGGCCCTATTTTTCAAGAATTGAATATACAGTTTTATCAATCGCTAAGTAAGTCTCCATATCAACAAGAACTACGTAAAAAATTTGGCAACCAGTTGTTTGATTTAGCAGAGGCAAGTGTGCGCTCGTTTGATGCTAAAGTGATAGCAGATATACAAGAAGAAAATAAGTTGTCAACTGAGTATTCTAAAAAAGTAGCGAGTGCTGAAATCGAGTTTGATGGACAGAAATTAAACCTAGCTGGATTAGAGCCTTTTGCTCAATCTACAGATCGTGCTACTCGTAAACGAGCCTTGGATGCTAACTATAAATGGTGGTCAGAAAATGCTGCTTTTTTTGATGATAATTATGATAAACTAGTTAAAGTAAGAGCTCGAATAGCACAAAAACTAGGCTATGATTCATTTGTGTCGTTAGGATATGATAGGATGAATAGAACAGACTATAATGCTGAAGCAGTTGCTAAATTCAGACAACAAGTAGTAGATTTTGTAGTGCCATTATCTGTAGAGCTTCGTAAGCGTCAGGCTAAAAGGTTAGGGGTTGAGTCATTAACTTATTATGATTTTGGGTTAAACTTTTTGTCGGGCAATCCTACTCCAAAGGGAGATCCAGATTGGATTTTGGCCAATGGTAAAAAAATGTACAATGAGTTATCGCCTGAAACAAAAGAGTTTTTTGACTTTATGGTTGACCACGAATTGCTTGATTTAGTCAATAAGAAAAACAAACAAGCAGGTGGATATTGTACTCATTTTTCAAAGTATAAAGCACCATTTATATTTTCTAATTTTAATGGCACTTCGCATGATATAGATGTTCTCACACATGAAGCTGGACATGCATTTCAGTGTTTTCAAAGTAGAAATCATGAAATCGAAGAATATCTCTGGCCAACTTATGAGGCTTGTGAAATCCACTCTATGAGTATGGAGTTTTTTGCATGGCCGTGGATGGAAATGTTTTTCAACGAAGATACTGATAAATATAAGTTTCAACATTTAGCCTCTTCCATTTTATTTTTGCCTTATGGCTGTGCTGTTGATGAGTTTCAGCATATAGTTTATCAAAACCCAGATTTTACGCCAGCTCAACGAAATCAAGCTTGGTTAGATATGGAGAAGAAATATCGTCCGTGGATGAACTATGATGGAAATGAGTATTTAAAGTCTGGAGGTTTGTGGAAACGTCAGGGTCATATTTTTAGATCTCCATTTTATTATATAGACTATTGTTTAGCTCAGATTTGTGCTCTTCAATTTTGGAGTCGTTCGCAGTCAGATTTTAAAGGAGCTTGGGCTGATTATCTCACCTTATGCAAAGCGGGTGGTAGTTTACCTTTTTTAGAGTTGGTAAAGCTAGCTGGACTAAAAAATCCTTTTGATGAAACTACTGCGAAGCCTGTAATAAATGAGATTAGCGCTTGGCTGAATGGAGTGGATGACTCAAAATTTTAAGTTGTATTTTACTTCAAAATTACTTCGTCTGTCACCATGTTTTCAAATGGAGGTAGTTCGAAATTGGGGTCTATTTTAGAAAGGGCAATTCTTGCATTGTCTAAACTTTTTTCACTTATGGTATAGCCATTTTTCCAAACCGTTTGTCTTAGCCAATCTTCGCTATCTGCTTTTGTCATCCCGAAATGTGAAGAGAGCAGATTTATACTTTCATTTTCGCTTTTAAAAATCTTGCAAAAGGAGTTTATTTTATCTAAAACATGGACTACACTCTCTTTTTTATTGGCGTACGAGTTTTTATTTACGGCTATCATAAAACTAGACCAAGGAGCTGAAAATTCTCCAATCAATCTTAACTCTTTAGATACAATATGAGGCTTAGTGGTGTACTTTTCCCAATAAAATAAATCAGATTTCAACTCTACTAAAGAGTTTACAGCACCCTCTAAACTTTTTACTTCTACTAGCTCAAATTCATCGATAGATTCCCCTCTTTGCTCTGCATGGATAAGAGCCATGAGGTGAGAGCCAGAGCCAGGTCTGCTGATAGCTATTCGTTTCGCACTTTCATTGTACACAGAATTAATTGTTGAGTTATATCCTGTATAAATTCCCCATACTAAAGGCGTTGTAATATATTCTTTAGCTATTAAAGCGTTTAAGCCTTTAGCATATGCTGATAAAAAACCTTCTGTGAGTAATATAGCGATATCTAATTCTCCAAAGTCTAGTTTACCTACCATTTCGCCTGTACCTCCTTTGTAGTAATGCCATTCTACCGACAAGTCTGAATTGTCAAATAGATTTTTTTTGATTCCAATATGCCATGGGAAATTAAAATGCTCAGGTACTCCGCCAATTTTTAGAGTGATCATTTGTCTTTTTTATCTTCTTCACTGTTGTATAAATCTTTTTCTTCAACTACTTTTACAATGTCGCCATTTTTAAGACCTTTTGATACAAGTTTGAAAGGGGCTTTGACTACTTTGTCGCCATCTTTTAACCCTTCTATCACTTCTATATACGAGGCATCTTGAATGCCTGACTTTACGGTTACTAGTCTAACTTTGGATTGATTTAAAACAAATGCCACCTCTACTAAATCTTTCTTGACAGCATCATCGTCAGATTTTTTGCTAACTTTTTCTTTTCCTTCTACTTCATATCGTTCTCTTGTGGTGATAGCTTGAATAGGCACAGAAAGAACTTGCTCTTTAGTTTTAGTTCGTATGTCAACAGTACATGACATACCTGGTCTAAACGGATATGCATGACCTAGGTCAGCATTGATAAGATTTTGGTATGAACTCTTTATAAGTTTTATTTTTACAGTAAAATTTATGGCCTGTGATGTAGAGACAATACCTACACTTGTTCCAGATGAGTAGGCTATTTGAGTAACCACACCTTGGAATTTTTTTTGACGATAAGCATCAACTTCTATATCAGTGGTATCTCCAATTTTCACTCTTAGCACATCGTTTTCGTTTACTTCTACTTCTGCTTGCATATTATCTAGGTCGGCTATTCTGATGAGCTCTGTTCCCGCCATTTGTGCAGTACCAACTACTCTTTCTCCTAGCTTCACATTACATACCGATACTATTCCAGCAATTGGAGCATATATTCTTGTCTTCAATAAATTTTCTGCAGCTAATTTTCGTTGTGCAGCTGTAGCACTTACATTAAAGTCAGATGCATTAACTTGTTCTATTGCTGTTTCAAATGCTGCTTGTGAAGCCCTAAGAGAAGCTTTTGCTTGATCATATTCTGCCTCTGATATTATCTTATCTTTATAAAGTAAAGTTTGTCTTTCGAAATTTCTCTTAGCTTGCTCAAACTGTTCTTTTTGATTCATAAGAGTAGCTTGTGCACTTTGTCGATTTGCTTTTACTTGATTTAAAGTTGCACTTGCTTGAGATTCTTGTGATTCATAAATTACAGGATTTATTACAACAAGCAAATCTCCTTTTTTTACACTATCTCCTTCTTTTACCTTCAATTCGATTATTTCACCAGAGACTTCCGAAGATAATTTCACTTCAGTTTGTGGATTTAATTTCCCGCTAGCAGTTACTGTTTCGATGATTGCTCTTCTTTTTGCTTCTTCGATAGCTACTTGTGGTACATCACCTTCGCCAAACCAACCCTTTTTTTTGCCAATAACAGCTATCACTAGCAATACGACTACTAGTGCTGAAAGTATAATTAGTGTTTTGTTTTTCATTTTTGATTAATAGTTTTTAGTCTAAAGTAATAGGTTTCCCTTCATAGAAATCCAAAATCTTTTGATTAAGTAAAAAAGTGTATTTAGATTGTAGGAGTTGAGATTGAGCTCTAAATAGGTTGACTTGAGATTGTTGGAGTTCAAAGATATTAGCCAAACCTGCACCATATCTTTTCTGGAAAGCTTCAAAAGATTTTTTTGAAGAATTAGCAGCTTTTTCGTTAGCTGAAAGTGTCTCAAATGAAGAAACTACATTGTTATAGGCTTGCTGTATATCTTGTCTTAGTCTGTTTTTTTGAGATTCTAAATCGAGTTCTCTAAGTTGTATTTGAACCTTTGAGTTTGCTATATTATTCATTCTTGCCCACCCTGTGAGAATTGGCATTGTAAGGTTAAATCCTACAACTTTGGTTAAATTTTGATCGAGTTGATCTTTTAATGAAATGGGTTCTCTGACTAAAGGAGATATAGTTACTATTCTAGTAGCTTTGTTGAAATAGTTATCGCTAAGGTTGAAGCTAAAACTGATGTTTGGACTAAAGGTTCCTTGCGCAATTTTTTTGCTGTAAATAGCACTTGATATACGTGCTTGCGCACTTTTGATAAATGGTTGGTTGTATAATGCTGTTTGATAAATGGAAGTTGGCGAGGTATTACTGATGTTACTTGTGTAAAATTCTTGTGTAGGGGGAGGAGAAATGTCAAATGGAGTTTCATCTGGAAGTTGAAGCGCTAATTTGAGCTGAATAAGACTAAAGAGTTCATTGTACTTGGCTTGTATAGCATTTGCATTATCTCGAGCTAGCTGAGCTTCAAACTCATATAAAGTAGCTTCAGCCAGAGCCCCAGCTTTTACTTGAGATTTGGCTCTATTAAGTTGCTCTGAAGAAATTTCAATTTGCTTTTCTGAAACCACTTTGAGTTCTTTATTAAGTAACGCTTGTAGGAAAAAATTAGTGATTTGGAGGGCTGTATTGTTTAAAGCATTTTGAGCATCAAAGATAGCGGCTTCTGATTCCGATTTATTTCTATTTAGAGCATTTATTTTTTGCAAACCATTAAAAAGAGTGAGGTCTGTGTTTAATCCGAGTCGAAGGGATTGAGAATTGTCATTTATAAATGAAAAGGTAGTGGGGTCAATAGAGTTGCCAAAGTTAAAGTTATAGCTAGAATTGATAGAGGCACCAGGCAAGAAATCTAGCATGCTCTGTAATTTGTTGTTTTTTGCAATCTTGACTTGTAGTTCAGATTGTTTTACTTGTATATTGTTAGTTGATGCATATTCCAAACACTCTCTTAGTGTCCATAGCTTTTGGCTAGATACATTAAATATATTTGACAAAAAGAAAAGGATTAATAAAAGTCTTTTCACCGAGTTAGTTTTTGCAAAAATAGGATAATAAATAATGTGAGTAGTATGAATCTCACTTTTCACAAATCTTAGCTTAAATTCCTAAATCTTTTTTGATTCTATTGATTTGAGCTTTGTGGTGTTTAAAGTGGATTTTACACAAAGTAAGCCACTCTTCAAAATTTAAAAAGCCTAAAAACGGGTGCTTTGTTTTTACCTTTGGGTCAATGCTTTCTGTTAATGAAACGTATTGATCAAATAAAGATTTGACTCCATTTAGCTTGGTTATAAGCTGTTCTTTTGACTCTGGTTGCCTAGGTTCTACCGCCACTTTTTCCGGCATTTTTACTTTTATTGTAGGCATTTTGCCAAATAAAAAAACTAAATATCCGATCCAATTTTTCGATTTACTATTAAAGGTATTTGTGTTTGATTTACAAGCTTCTGCATTTTTGTAAAAAAAGCCCTTAGAGGCCATCCAAAGGTGAATGTAGACTTGACCAATTGACCAACCACCATTTGATGGCTTTTGAATTATTTGTTCGTAAGAAAACTCATCAAGCATGTTGATGTACTCATCAATAGTTTTGTGTGTATCGCTTGTTAGTTTAGTTGTGTTCATTATTGTATCCATTTATTAGTAAGTCCACATATTTGGTGAGCCTCTTTCATTTTTGAAGATATCTGGCCAGTGAGAATATGCCAAAACATTACGAAGTCCGAGCCAAGAGAGTACAGAGGATAAATAAAGGTAGCAGGTCTGTTTTTTTCAAAAATATAATGGCCGAACCAAGCAAATCCATAGCCGCAAAATGGCAATAAGAAAAGGAGTTTGCCATTTTGAGAAATTAGACCAATGATAAAAAGCGAGATAACTCCAAATGTACCTATAAAATGCAGCCAATAGTTAATTGGGCGAGAGTGTTCAGTTAGGTAGTAAGGGTAAAAATCTTTGAACGAATTATATGTTTTTGTTTCTTTCATAATAATTATCTTTTAGTGTAAAAATAAAAAAAAGACAAATAAAAGACAATTACTTTTTTACAATGTAAGAAATTATTAGCTTTGTGAGGTTTTAGAAATGAAATTTAGAAATATTTTATGGGTTCTTTTGGGTTTGTTGGTATTGCCATCTTGTAGAGTGTTTTACCCTAATGAGATGTTTAAGCAAAAAGATTACCAATTTTTTGAGTTTGCTAAAAAGCAAAGTGATGAATATCACATTATGCCTGGTGATCAACTATCTATTAAAGTATACTCTAGAGATGGATTTAAGCTCATCGATGTTTTGGGAGAGGGAGAGACAAATATTTCAGGTGGGGGTGAAGCATCTGGTGGATCAAATGCTTCTTCTTTTACAATAGACAATGAAGGATTTGTAAAGTTACCTGTTTTAGGTGAATTTTATGCAAAAGGATACAGTCATAAAGAGCTTGAGTTGATATTAGCAGAGCGTTATTCTAGTTTGTTTGTCAATCCTTTTGTTACCATTAGAGTGTTAAATAGGCGAGTATTTGTTTTTAAAGGTTCTGATGCTGTGGTTGTAAATTTAAATCAAGATAGAACTTCACTCATAGAGGTGATAGCGAAAGCAGGAGGCTTAGACCGTAGTTTAAAATCTTATAATATTCGGATAATCAGAGGAGACATTAAAAACCCTCAAGTGCAGTTAGTGGATTTATCTACATTAGAGGGAATGAGAAAAGCAGAATTGGGAATGGAACCCAATGATATTATTTATGTTTCACAGCGTAAACGAATTGTTGCTGATGCTTTTGCTGAAGCTACGCCTTTTCTTTCAGCTGCTGGACTTATCTTTTCGACTGTTATTTTAATTCGCACAATTGGAAAATAAAAGGCATAATAATCTATCTGAGTTAGAGGCGGAAGAGTCTATGTCAAACCCCCTTAAGGAGTTTAATGTTGGTTTATTTGTCTTTATCTTAAACAAGTCGTTGTTATGGATTTTACTTTTTACAATTATTACCTTTTTGGTATCTATTATTTACTTGAGGTATGCACCGAGGATTTATCAATCTGAAGCTTCTTTACTAATTAGTAGTGAGGAAACCAACGATCTACTTGGTATAGGCAAGATAGCAAAAGAACAAGACCAGGGAACAATAAATAGAGAAATTCAACTTTTTAAATCTCCATTATTGTTAAGTAGACTTATTGATAGTTTACCTCTATTAGTTACATATCATAAAGAGGGTAAAACTAAGTTTATTTCTACTGAAATGTTTTTGACTTCACCATTTGAAGTGACTGACTTTACCATAAAGAATAGTGTTATTTTTCAATACCCTGTCTATATAAAAGTATTGAACGAAAACTCGTTTAGAATTAATCACCCATCGAGTGATGGCGAGTTTGAAAGAGAATATAAGTTTGGTCAAAAAATTTATTCCCCATATTTTAGCGCTACAATCATTAAAAAAAACAGACGTTTATCTGAAGATGATAAGGCCGGATTGTTTTTCATAAAGTTCAATGATAAGGAATTTGTAATTTCTGATATTGCCAAAAGGTTTATTATTCAACCTATGGATCTTAGCAATAAGAACATAGTTGTTACCTTCACAGATAGAAACTCTAAGAAAGCTCAAGTGGTATTAAAGCAAACAATTGATATTTTTGTAGAGTACGACTTAGAAAACAAAAGAGCAAAATTTACAAGCATCATCGATTTTTTAAATCAAAAAGTCGTCCAATTTGAATCAGAATATAAAGTAATCGAAGACTCTTTGAATACTAAAAAGGCATCTGCTTTAATGTCAGGAATTTCTAATGGAGAAAATCTAAATGAAGTTGCAATAAAATTTAAGGAGAATCAGAAGATTTTTTCAAATGACTTACAGTTGTTGTCAGAATTAAAAAAAACTATTGAGTCCGATAGAATTTTTGAAGTTCCAAATTTTACTTTACAAAGCGGAATTATAGATTTATCAAAGTATACAAGCCAACTCAATGAGCTATTTAGAAAACGAAATTTACAACTTTTGGATGTTACTCCCGATCATCCTACTATTCGTGTTTTAGATGATGAAATTTTATTTACAAAAGCCGAATTCAATAAAAACTTATTGATAGCACTTAACACCCTAAAGAGTAAATCTGAAGATAATATAAGAGAATTGATAAAGGTTGAGAGTAATTTATTGATTTTACCAAAAAATGAGTCAGAACTCAGTAACCTTACAAATACTCAAGAATCTAAACAAGAGTACCTTAATAATCTTACTGAGAATTTATCTAACTATCTGATTGCAAATGCAGGAGTAGTTTCTGACTATGTCATATTACAGAATCCATCTGAGTCTAAGTCGCCTATTTCTCCAAACGTGATTTTAATAAGAGTAGCAGGTATTTTCTTTGGTCTTTTGATAGGGTTTCTAATGGTGTTTATAAGATACTTATTGCACAAAACAATTATTTCTATTAATGAGGTAGAATACAAATGTAAAGCACCTATGTTAGGAGTTGTTCCTAACTTTTTAGAAAAGTTAGAAAGATCTCAAATTGTGGTTACTAGAGATCCAAAGTCATCTATTTCAGAGGCATATCGAGGTATACGTTCAAATCTACAATTTATTGATAATACTCCTGGACCTAAAGTAATTTCTACTACATCTACTATACCTGGTGAAGGTAAGACCTTTACTGCCTTAAACTTAAGTGCTATTATAAGTATGATGGGAAAGAAAGTCATTATACTAGATTGTGATTTGAGAAAGCCACGATTGAACAAAATTTTTGATTGTGAAAATTCAAAAGGAATGAGTGTAATCCTAAATGGGCAAATTAATGTCGATGAATGTATCTTGTCGTCAGGTATACAGAATATCGACTTTATACCATCAGGCCCCGTGCCTCCAAACCCTTCTGAATTAATACTTTTGCCTAAGATGGATGAGGTTATTGAGCATCTAAAGTTGAAATATGATTATGTAGTTATTGACACTCCTCCTATTGGCTTGGTTACTGATGCTTTGGCTATTTTGAAACGTGCAGATTTTCCTATTTATATTTTAAGAGCTTCTTTTTCCAATCGCTCATTCATTCCCAATATCAACAGAATGATTTCTGATAGTCAAGTTTCTAAGTTAGCTATTGTTCTTAATGACTATGGTCGAGGAGCTTCAAGTTATGGCTATTACTATGGGGAGGGGTCTGGCTATGGCTATGGCTATGGCTATGGCTATGGCTATGGCTATACATATGGTAATAAATCAGGATATGGTGGATATTATGGAGAATCTAAAGAAGTTAAGGGTGGCGTAATTAATAGAATAAAGCGTTTTATTTCCCAATTTTAAATATGAATAACTTTTCGCAATATTGGTTTGTATTTCTAGTATTTTTCTTAAGTATTAGTATACTTTTTTCGATAGTTATAAACTGGTTGTTCTTAAGGCTATCTATAAATCTAGGTTCTCGAAATTCAAACAAAGACCAAATCAGATGGGCTGCCTCTGTAAAGCCATCTTTAGGAGGTTTTTCTTTTTTTATAGTTTTTTTAATTTCAATCTCTTTTATTGGTGCACTACCAAGAGAAAATGAATTGTTTATTGATAAAGGTTTGTTGGGCCTTACTGCAGCATCTACATTGGGTTTTCTTATCGGCTTAGCTGATGATGCCTATAATACAAACCCCTTAGTGAAATTTATTGGGCAGTTGACATGCTCTTTCATCTTAATTGTCTCAGATGTCTATATTCACTTTACGGAAGTACCTGCGTTAGATTTTGCACTTACCACATTTTGGGTAATCGGGATGATGAACTCTATCAATATGCTTGATAATATGGATGCTATTACATCCTCTATTTCTTCTGTCATTATTATTGGGATTGTTTCTCTAATACTACTAAATGGGACTTATTATGGCAACTTCTATCTTGTCATGTTATTCGGGGTTTTAGGATCTTTAATTGGCTTTTTATATTTCAATTGGAGTCCTGCAAGAATTTATATGGGTGATTCAGGCAGTCAATTTCTCGGGGTGTTTCTAGCAGGTATTGGTATCATGTATTGCTGGAGGTTTAAAGCCAGCACAGTTGAATTTTTTCAAATTAAGCTTTTTATTATACCAGTATATTTTTTCGCTATACCTATTTTAGATACAGCTACTGTTACGATTAGGCGTTTAATGAGAAAGCTGTCTCCTTTTGTAGGAGGTAAAGACCATATTACACATCATTTAGTTTACTTAGGATTATCAGAAAAACAAACTGCTGTTTCACTTATTTCGTTATCTGGTCTTTGCATCGCTGCCACTTATCCCCTTATTTTGGGTTATATAGAGTGGGATTATATCGTCACTTTTGGATATATTTTTGCATTTGTTATATTATTTGTTTTCATTCAACTACTTTATAATAAAGGAGCAGAAAAGAATAAGCACAAAAAAAGCTGACTTTTTCAGATCAGCTTGATAAGATATAATATTATTATTATTTCGTTTGCTCTGCTGGCGTAGCTGCTGCTTTAGAAGCGCAACATGGTTTTTGAGCAGAAGCACCACCGCTACAAGATTTAGTTGTTGCAGCAGCTTGTCCTGAGCATGATGACTTAGCTGGAGCAGCATCAGAAGTAGATGCCTGTCCTGAACAGCTTTTTTGTTGAGCCGTTGCTGTAGTGCTAGAGCATTGTTTGCCTTTTTTGCCTTTTTTATCCTTATTGCCGTGAGCAAATGCTACACCTATAGTCAACAGAGATACTAAAGCGATTCCAAGTACTTTTTTCATAGTTATTGTTTTAGTTTTTTAAAATTTTATTTTGGTAATGAGCCTAATATAGTTATTCCTCCCTTCACCTTTTCATTTAAGTTTACATTAATTTTAGTGCCAATTGGTAAAAATAAATCTACTCTTGATCCAAATTTAATAAAACCAAACTCCGAAGACTGTCCGAGTTGGTCACCTTCCGAAACATAGTATCTTATTTTTCTTGCTAATTTGCCAGCTATTTGTCTAACCAAAATTTCTGCTGAATCATTAGAGACTACAACAGTATTTCGTTCATTCTTTTCAGATGACTTAGGGTGCCATGCCACTAAGTATTTGCCTGGGTGATATTTTTGGTATTTGACTATACCTGATATCGGACTTCTATTGACATGTACGTTTGTAGGTGACATAAAAATAGAAACCTGAATTCTTTTATCTCCAAAGTACTCTCCTTCATGCACCTCCTCTATTACTACAACTTTGCCATCAGCAGGTGCTACTATGCAGTCGCCTTCACAAATAAGATCTCTTTCAGGTATTCTGAAGAAATAAACAATCATTACGATAAGGAAGGTAGATATCAAAGCTAGTATTACTGGCAATAAGGCACTTTTTGCAATAATTGCTATTGGTATATTGATAAGGAGCAATAGAAACCCAACTATAATAATTGTTTTATGTCCCTCTTTATGAATGTAAACTTTGTTGTTTAGCATGTTTTAATTTCTCAGACGCAAATATATGATAAAAATCGCATCAAAGACAAAAATTATCCTAAAAAGCTCAAAATCAATAAGATGCTATTCCATTGATCGAGTATCCAAAACCCTAAAGCCATCACAGGTATAAAAATCAACAATGCATCTATTCTATCTAAAAGGCCTCCATGACCCGGCAATACATTTCCTGAGTCTTTTATGCCTATACTTCTTTTAAACATAGATTCTACTAAATCACCAAATGTAGATGCCCCAATAGCTAAGATGCCTAAAAACAACCATTGAGTAGAGTTGTATGGAGCTGACCATACTGCATATTCAGGAATAGCTTTAGCGATCCATTCTAAAATTGTTGGGTAAAAATAGACCAAAATCAAAACCATAGCTGCCCCTCCTAAAAAACCTTCTATTGTTTTCTTTGGAGAAATGCGCTCCATTAGCTTCTTGCGGCCTATGAGTGAGCCAAATATATAACAAAACGAATCGAAATACCATGAAATGAATACAGTAGCCAAAACAACTAATTTCCCTTTTTCAAAGTATAGCTTATTTAGTATCAAAAAAGGCAAAAGAATATAAACTAAAGCCAAAATATTTCTTCCTATATTTTCAAATGGTTTCTCTGACTTAGCATAGAGCTCAATAACAAAAAAGAATACTATGCCAATAGGGAAAAAGTA
>JBIKJU010000224.1:0-3665 GCA_044360745.1 Chitinophagales bacterium | reverse complement strand
AGATCGGGTAGCTTAGAAAAAAAACTAAAACTTGGGTTACTAGGCACTGCTGTAGAAGCACAAAAACAACATTATAAAAATTTCCCTTCCGAAACTGCCCCTAAAATCTATATCGTTCCTCTAATCATCAATTATCATTTTGTATTAGAAGCTGAGTCCTTAATCAATGATTATTTAAAGGAGATAGGAAAAGAAAAATTTTTGAGAGAAAATGATGAATACTCTACTTCCTACAAAATGATAAAAGTGATATTTAAATTTTTGTCCGCTTCATCTTCATTGGCTATTTCATTTGGTGAGCCTATGGATGTAGTAGGAAATATAGTCGATGCCAATGGAGAAAGTTATAATCATTTAGGACATAAAATAGAAACTAAAAATTATTTTGTAACCAATGGTACTCTCACTGATGATCAACAACGAGAAGATGAGTACACGCGTATAGTAGGCGAAAAAATAGTAGAACAATATTTCAAATACAATGTAGTACTCTCTAGCCATCTAGTTTGCTTTGCTGCTTTTGAATGGTTGAGAAAAAAATATAAGGATTTGGATTTATATACTCTCCTTAGAATGCCTCTTGATGAAGTGAAAATCCCAACAGATGAACTGCATAAAACTTTAGAAAATCTAAAAGACAGACTAAAAGAAATGAATAAAAATGATGAAGTTTTATTATCTCCAGAAGTAAGATTCACAAACGACAAACTCATTGATAATGGTATCAAAAATATCAATATGTTTCATGCCAATTCGCCACTAGAAAAATCGATGGATGGTACATATTATTATAGCGAAGACCTAAAATTATTATACTACTACAGAAATAGACTTGAAGGATATGGTCTAGAAAAATTTATTGGATAAGTATGAAAGAAAAAATAGCTGGAGTTATTGGAGCAGGGAGTTTTGGCACAGCCATTTCAAATCTATTGGCAGAAAATGGAAAGGTATTTCTTTATGACCGAAATCCAGAAAATGCAGAACGTATTTTAAAAGAAGGGATGAATAGAAATCATACTATGCACCCTAATATCACTGTCACGTCATCATTTGAAGAAGTAGCTGAAAAATGCTTTTTGCTTTTCCCAGTGGTGCCATCCGCACACTTCAAACAAATGATAGTAGATTTCTCACCGTATCTTCGTCCAGATCATATCATGATACATGCCACAAAAGGATTGCATTGTGAGTTTGATATTGACAAAATGAAACCAAGTGAATTGTCTTTAAAGGACATCAAGACAATGGGTGAGCTTATACAACAAGAAACTGCAATCATTCGTATAGGATGTTTAGCGGGTCCTAATTTAGCAGCAGAGTTAGCAGAACACCAACCCGCAGCCACTGTGGTGGCAAGTAGATTTGACGAAGTGATTAGAGAAGGAAAACAATTTTTGTCGAGTGATAGATTTCAAGTGTACGGCAATAAGGATATGCTAGGTATAGAACTCACAGGAGTTTTAAAAAATTACATAGCCTTAGCATCTGGTGCATTGAGTGGCATTGGATATGGAGAAAATACTAGAGCTATGCTTATTACTAGAGGAATGGCAGAAATGATTTATATTGGTAAAGCATTAGGCGCTGATAAGAAGGCATTTCTTGGTATGGCTGGTATTGGCGATTTAATTGCTACATGTAATTCTCCAAAATCAAGAAACTACACAGTAGGATATCGATTAGCAAAAGGTGAATCACTTGATGAAATTATGAAAAGTATGACTGAAGTAGCAGAGGGTGTTCGTACATTAAAAATTGCCAAGCTAATCGTGGATAAGATAGGCGCAAATGCTCCGCTTCTGCAAATGATGTATAGCGTATTTTATGAAGGGTTATCTTTCGATAAAGCTGTGACTTATCTTATGCGCTATCCTGTAGGGAATGATGCGGAGTATTTGGATTTATAATACCTCACACACTACAAAAATACTACCTGCTACTAGAACTAAATCATTATCTGTAGCTTTGATTTTAGCATCATTAAATGCTTGACTTACGCTCAAATAGCTATTTCCGTTTAAATTGAATTCACTTGCTGCTTTTTGCAATTCATTTGCATCTTTTCCTCTAGGAATATTTGGCTTGCAGAAAAAATACTGAGCTTCTTTTGGCAATAAATCAAATATGGGATTTAAATCTTTGTCTGCTACAGTACCAAACACTATCAACAATTTTTCAAAATGTATAGTTGATAGATAAACTAATAATTCACGCCACCCTCCTTCATTGTGAGCACTATCTAACACCACTAATGGACGCTCTTGTATCTTCATCATTCGCCCAATAAAGTAGGTACTTTTACGTACATTAGATAAGCCACTTTTAATGTCGTGACTTGAAATTTTCCATCCTATTTCATTGAGAATATTCAATGCAAGTAGCGAAGTTTTTATATTCTTTATCTGATATTCACCTATCAAATCTGTATTAAATAGATTTCCATTGTATAAAAACTCAATACCATTTAAATTATTCGTCTTTAGTTCTAATGAAATTTTTTCATCTGCAAAAAATATCGGAGCAGATAATTCCAACGCTTTATCTAAAAAAACAGCTTTCGTTTCTACCTGTGTTTCACCAATAACAATAGGTTTATAATGCTTAATGATGCCCGCTTTTTCGGCTGCTATTTTCTCTAACGTATTGCCCAAAAATTGTTGATGATCATAAGAAATATTAGTGATAACCGACAACTCAGGAGTGACAATATTAGTAGAATCTAATCTACCACCCATGCCAGTTTCAAGAACTATGATATCGACTTTTTTATCCTTGAAATAGTGAAACGCTAAGGCATTAGTGATTTCAAAGAAAGACGCATCGAGTTTAAGAAAATCATCTTTATATTGCTCTACAAAATTTATGACATAATCTTTCTCAATCAGCTCTCCATTGATTTTAATACGCTCTCTGTAGTCTATATAATGTGGTGAACAAAATACCCCCACCTTATATCCTGCTGCTTGCAACACAGACGCTAAGATATGCGTTACAGAACCTTTGCCATTAGTACCAGCAATATGAACAAATTTGAGGTCTTGGTGTGGATTTCCTAACAGCTCACATAATGCTATGATATTTCCTAAATCGGCTTTATAAGCCGCTGCACCAATGCGTTGAAACATAGGTAACTTTTCAAAAAGAAAATCGAGAGTTTGCTGGTAGTTTGACATGTAAAGTCAAAACTAAATTAAATTTAAATAATGGTAAGGAAATTTTAATTCTCCTTAAACGTAAACAGAATAGTTCCTGATTGAAACTCAGCAGCATCGCTCTTTGCATCGAAAGTATATCGCATAGCAGCTTGTTTAGCTACATTGACTAAACACTCATCGGCTGTAGATGAGCCTCCTTGGCTAAAACTCGAATTGATGACTTTACCATCTCTATCTACTTTTATACTTATCATCACTTTTCCGCGTGCTTGTTCACATGGATTTTTCGGCACATATCGGTTGACTACATTTCGCCCAGCTAGTTTCACATTTCCACTGCCTAATCCGCTTCCACTTCCAATACCATTACCACTTCCCCCACCCTTGTAGCTAGTAGCATTGGGGTCACCATCTAAACTCCCTTGGTCTCCTTTCCCTTTCCCTTCGCCATCTCCTTTAGAATTATTAGGCTTTCCAAATGCTCCTGGATCAAATAATGAATTGTCG
>JBIKJU010000264.1:0-3181 GCA_044360745.1 Chitinophagales bacterium | reverse complement strand
GATTTGCCTGGATCTGTTGGAGATGTTTTGGTTTCTCAAGGGCCTAATGTTGCACCAATTTGGAAGCCTGCTTCTGAAGTTATTAGAGTTGTTTCTGCTTCAGCTACAAGAACAAATATTACTTCTACTCAGCCTACATATACTGATGTTACAGGTCTTTCAGTTACTTTTACTATTACAGATTCGGCAGATGTTGTTATTACTTCAACAGGTGGACTTGAAACTACATCTGGATTTAATGGAGGATCAGGCTGTATTATTCGTACATTGAGAAATGGAACAGCTATCCCAAATGGTACGCAAGTAGTTGATGTTTTTGATAATGGAAGTTTTTCTGGAACAATTCATTTGTGGTCAATAGTCACTACAGAAAAGCTTTTAGCAGGAACATACAATTACAAGATTACGGCAGCAAAGTATGCTTTTGATAATTTTTATGCAGGAGGTAACACAACAGCACCAGCGGGTTTTCAAAATCAAGGCTCACTGGTGATTCAAATTTTTACTAAATAATAGCTATCTTGTAGTTTAGAGTAAATTTGAGTAATTATAATGAAACTTATACTAAGCTAATTTAAGAAAAAGGGCTTTTCGACTTCTTTTTTTTCAAACCGATGATCGTCTTCATCTAATCTGTATTTTCTTAGAAAAAATGCAGCTACTGCTCCAGTGATAGCACCAAAAAGATGACCTTGCCATGATACTCCATCTTGGGGTAGAAATCCCTGAATCATTCCTCCATAAAGGAAAAGAACTACAGCAGATATGCCAAACGATCGTCTATCTTTTCTAAATAAGCCAGCACTTATTAAAAAGAAAGCAATACCATAAATGATACCACTTATTCCGATATGACTAGCTCCTGCAGGTGCTATAGCCCATACAAGAAATCCACCAAAAATATGGATAAAAAGTATAATAGGGAAAGCTATTTTATCATATGTGTTGAAAATTAAAATCATTAAAATAAAGCAAGGGACTGAATTTGAAATTAGATGATTAAAATCACCATGAATAAATGGACTAAATAGAATTCCTCTTAGACCAATAATTTCTTTTGGTAAAATCCCGTATTCATATAAAGGAGATGCAAAAAGTGTTTCATAAAATTTTACAATCCATAGAATAGAAATAAGCATTCCCGTAAATAAAAGTGAACGAAAAAAAGTTTTATCCATGTTTTATCATTTATAACAAAGGGTTTTGAAATCACAATATTCGCACCTCTTAGAGTCTTCAGTCATTTCAAAATTTGACAATGGATTTAACAATTCTAAAATAGTTTCTTTTAAAAGTGATTCAAACTTTAATATCATATTTTGATCAATTTCAGTTGATTTATTTATTGATAGCGAATCTAATTCTTTTTCATTTTTTTGCAACCAAAAGATTCCAGTTATTATATTTTCTATATAGTCATGTTGTTTTGTGTAAAGATAAGCGTACATCAATAATTGTAGCTTTTTAGAATGTTTAGGATCTGAAAAAATAAGATTAAACTCGTTTTCATTTAAGTTTAGTGTTGTCTTTCTTCCTGTTTTATAATCAATAATACGAAAAATTCCATTTTCTATATCTATTCGATCTACAAAGCCTTTTAGTTTTACTAAATGGTGGTTGACTTCAATATCAATAAATAAATTTTCTTCAAGGTTTTTAATTACTATGTTTTTAGAATCTAAACTTTCAATTTCATTTTTTATGAAATTTGTAACCAATTTATGTACTACCTTTTTTAAAAGTAAATTTTTTCCTGTGATGATTTTTGTATCTATTTCATTTGCCAAAAAAGTGGAAATAACAGTATTGAAATCTATTTCAGCTAACCTCTTTTTTAATAATAATGAAGTGATTTGAATGTTTAAAAGTGGTTTGTAAAATATTTCTAAAGCATTATGAACAGTTGATCCAATCACATCATATCCTATTTCTTCTTCTACTTCTTCAATGGGTTTAATATTTAAAATATATTTATAATAAAATTGCATTTTGCAATTGACATAAGTGTTTACAGCTGATGGCGATAGCCCTTTTTCAGAGAGATATATGCTGATTTTATCTATAATTTCATTGGTTTTATCTACCGACTTTATTGGCTTAATATTGTTCTCCCAATTTTCTTTAACGCTATATTCAGTAACTGTGATTTTGTCTAATTTTGAAAGAATTAATCTAGATTGGGAAATAAATCGACTAGCTTCTCCAACTCCAAGTTTGTCTTGTTGGTTGTAATAAAGGTGCACTTTTTTTGCATTATGAAGTAATCTATAAAACAAATAGCTATTAATGCTATCAGATTCTATTGTAGGGGATAAGAAAAATTGTCTTAATTCATAAGGTATATAACTATTAGTATGAGAAGAATTTGGAAACTGAGCTTCATTCATAGACAAAATAAAGACATTATCAAAATCTAGATTTCTACTTTCTCTTATTCCCATGATTTGTAAACCAGTAAGCGGATTGACATCAAATGGAATTTCAATTTTTTTTAACTCTTGAAGTAAAATGAAAAGAAAATCATGAGATACAATATTAAATTCTTTGAAGTGCTCAAACTGTTTTTTTTCAAATAAATTTAAAATTGATGTTTTTATGTTTTTTTCAAATTGAATGTCTGTTGTTATTTCCTTTGTAAGTTGATAAAGTGACTTATAAAATTCGGAATAGGAATTTGAATAGCTTAGAATTTTGTATAATGATTTTGCATTTGCCAATAGATTTAGTAAGTGAGCTTCTGCAATGTACACAGTGTTAGAATTGTTTCTTAGATAATCCTTAATAATGTAAGTGCTAACTAATAAGGGATTGTCGAATATTTTTAATAGCAAATTGATATGATAATTTCTTCCATTTTCAAACTCTTTTGAAAATCGAAGGCATTCTTCAATAGCTTCAAATAAACTGCAAAATAATGATGATGAAAATTTTAGTCCCATTGATATGTTTGCATCTTTATACTTTTCGGGTAACTGTGCAATCAAATGGGGGAGGAGATTAGGGTCTGGTAATAAAATAGCTGTTTGTGAATAATGATCAGTTTTAAAATCATTTTCTATAAGAGTACTAACTAGAGATTGTATTTGTTGATTTTTGCCATTACAAGCATAAACATCAATAGAGATATCTTCTTTCACTATTTTATCACCAACAAAAGTAGGCTTTCTAATATTTAGTGTTG
>JBIKJU010000223.1:0-3721 GCA_044360745.1 Chitinophagales bacterium | reverse complement strand
GTCTTTACTGATATTCTTCCAAGCGCGATGTTCAACTTTAAATTTAAAGACAAATCTAATTTGAGGATAATGTATAGAACTGGTGTTAACCCGCCAAGTTTAGAAAAATTGCAGCCTGTGGTTGATAATTCTAATCCTTTACAATTAACTGTAGGAAATCCAGACTTAAAAAGAAATTTCTCACATTTTGTGATGGCTCGCTATTCGTATAGCAGCTATAAAACAGGAAAGTCGATTTTTGTATTTGTAGGAGGTAATTTCCTTCAAGACTTTATAGGTAGCAATACATTTATTGCTCAACGAGACACACAACTTTCACCAACAATAAAACTTAATGCTGGGGCACAATTAACAACCTACACTAACTTAGCTGGAAACATGAGAATAAACACCTACGTAGCTCATGGACTACCCGTAAAATTCATGAAGTCTAATCTCAATTTGTACGCAGGATTTATTTTTTCGCAAACTCCAAGCTTGATCAATAATCAGGCGAATCGGTCTACCACCTATTCACCTAATGCTGGTTTAGTATTGAGTAGTAATATCAGCGAAAAGATAGATTTTACAATCAGCTATAATGGAACTTACAATGTGGTTCAAAACTCACTCCTTCAAAATAATAATAGTTTCTTTACCCATGATGCGAATGCAAAAATAAATTGGCTTTTTTGGAAAGGATTTGTGTTTAACTCAAGTGTTCAAAACATCCTCTACACAGGAATTTCTGAGGGGTTTAATCAAAATATAGTACTTCTAAATGTAGCTTTAGGATATAAGTTTTTTAAAGATAGATCGCTAGATGTGAGAATAGGCGTGAACGATATATTAAATCAAAACAATAGCATTTCTAGAACTATCTCTGAGACTTATATAGAAGATGTACAAAACAGAGTGCTGCAACGATTTTGGATGCTCACTGTGACTTATAATCTTAGGTTTTTCAATCCCAAAACAAAGACCGCCAAAAACAGCCAGCCATAAGTCATTTTGTCATAAAAAATGGTTTGGCATAAGCTTTGAAAGGTCATATAACAAAATATGAAAACAATGGAAAAAGGAACAATCAATGTAAGTACTGACAACATTTTCCCGATTATCAAAAAATTTCTTTACTCAGAACAAGACATTTTTATTAGAGAGCTAGTATCGAATGCCACAGACGCTTCAACTAAGGTGAAAAAATTGGCCGCTATGGGCGAAGTAAAAGGTGACTTAGGGGAACTGAAAATTGAAATCATATTAGATAAAGAGGCAAAAACCTTAACGATTTCAGATAGAGGACTAGGCATGACTGCTGATGAAGTCAAAAAATATATCAATACTATAGCCCTATCTTCTGCTGAGGAGTTTGTAGAAAAATTTAAAGCTACAGATGATAAAGCTTCTATTATCGGGCATTTTGGTCTAGGTTTTTACTCTGCTTTTATGGTAGCTGATAAAGTAGAAATCAAAACAAAGTCCTATAAAGATGAGCCAGCTGCTCACTGGACATGTACAGGCTCCACTGAGTTTGAAATGGGTGAAATTGAAAAAAATGATAGAGGTACCGATATTATTTTGCACCTCAATGAGGAAGCCAAAGACTATTTGGAAGAATATAAAGTAAAAGAAGTTTTACAGAAGTATTGTAAATTTTTGCCATTTCCTATATTTTTTGGTGAGGAAGAAATAACCGAAAAAAATGATGCTGGTGAAGAAGTAAAATCAAAAAAGCCTTTTCAGATTAATAACCCATCTCCAGCCTGGGTAAAAAGTCCATCTGACTTGACTGATGAAGATTATAAAGCGTTTTATAAAGAATTGTATCCTTATGAAGACGAACCTCTGTTTTGGATACATTTAAACACAGACTATCCATTTAACCTAAAAGGTATTTTATACTTCCCAAAACTAAAACGAACATTTGAGTTTAATAAAAGTAAAATTCATCTTTATTGCAATCAAGTTTTTGTGACTGATGCTGTAGAACAAATTGTTCCTGAATTTTTGACTTTGCTACAGGGAGTGATTGACTCACCAGATATTCCGCTAAACGTGTCGAGAAGCTACCTTCAAGGCGACCCGAATGTAAAGAAAATAACTGCTCATATCGTGAAAAAAGTGGGCGATAAGCTTTCTGAGATATTCAAAAATGATAGAGATGCCTTTAATGATAAATGGGATTCACTTTCGGTATTTGTGAAATATGGATATATTTCTGATGATAAATTTTCGGACAAGGCCAATGAATTTTGCTTACTCAAGAATACTGACAATAAGTTTTACACCATAGATGAATACAAAGATTTTATAAAGGAAAATCAAACAAATAAAAGCAATCAGCTAATAGCTCTTTATACTAATCATGTAGATGGTCACTACCCGTATATTTCAAAAGCGAAAGATAGAGGATATGACGTATTAGTGTTAGATGCTGTGATTGATAACCATTTCATGCAACATCTTGAGCAAAAGAAGGGAGATATCAGTTTTAAAAGAGTAGATGCTGATACCCTCGAACATTTGATAGAAAAAGAAGAGAAAGCTGAGTCTGTAATGACCGAGGATGAACAAAAGCAAATCAAAGAGCTTTTCGAAAAATCACTTAATGATAAAGGTGCCATCATCGAAACTAAAGCATTGTCTCCGAATGAAGACCCCGTAGTAGTCACTAAAAATGAATTTTTAAGAAGAATGCAGGAAATGTCTAGGCTTTCTGGTCAAGATTCATTTGGTATGGGTGGCGATATGTACAGCCTAGTGGTAAATACAAATCACCCAACTATTAATCAAATTTTGAACTCAAAAGAACCTTCTGATGAGAAAGTGCGCCACTTATGCGACCTTGCTTTATTGTCTCAAGGCATGCTTCAAGGCAAAGCTTTAGCTGATTTTATTAAGCGTTCATTTGAACGTTGATAAGGTTTTTTTTTGAATTCTACTTTTTTTTTAGTTGTTTTAAGCTCAAACTACTTATATGTTTTTTGAGTTTTTTACACCTGTCAAAACTTCTGAAAATTTAGTCTTTGCTCCTACTCAAATAGGATCATCAATTACATTGTTTGATGGTAGAGAAATAGATCTAACAGAATATCACTTAGCCATCATAGGAGTTCCAGACGATAGAGGTTCATTCACTAATCATGGTAATGCCTCAGCACCCGATGCAGTTCGTCATGAGTTTTATAAACTACATGTACCTTTTGCAGATAAAGAGCTAAAAATACTAGACCTTGGAAATATACAACCAGGAAATGAGTTAAAAGATACTGTCTTTGCTTTAGCATCTTCAGTACTTCATCTCATGACCCATAAAGTTTTACCTATTATTATTGGAGGTGGGCACGATCTTACATTCGGTCAGTATCTGGGGTATCAAGAATTATATAAGTTAGTGAATATGGTCGTCATTGATGAACGGATTGATATGCAAGAAAGTGATGGTAATTGTCAAAATTCCTCTTCCTTTTTATCATGTATTTTAACCCATAATCCTAATTATTTATTTAATCTTTCGTTGGTTGGATTCCAAACTTACCTTTGCAATCCATTTCTTGTAGAAATGTTAGATTCCCTAAACTATGATTGCATAAGACTCGGAAAAGCTCGGCAAAAAATGGAAGATTTAGAGCCTATAATGCGTGACTCTGATTTGATTAGTATTGATATGTCATCCTTAAAAATGGCAGATTCAAAAGCTTTACAAAACCCAACTCCAAATGGCTTTACGGGTGAAGAA
>JBIKJU010000032.1:0-12559 GCA_044360745.1 Chitinophagales bacterium | reverse complement strand
AAAGGCGTTTCTACCTCATGCGGTGTCATCCACTTTCGTAAATTTGCAATAGTATATTTGATTTCAGCAATCGTATTGTAGAGTTCAGCATAGTCGGTTTCTACAGCTGGTTTTCGCAAATCTTTGTTTACGGCTTGCTGGATTTTCTCTCTGTAATCCAAGCATACTTGCTTCATCTTTTTGAGACGAGCTATACGTTCATCTACGCTTGACGTTTTTAGCTTTAGATTATTCTTTTTTTGAAGTTCAAAAATGCGATGAATTTCAACTACCGAATCATTGCTGCTGGTAGGAATCGAAAATGTTGGTTTTGCAGGAGGAGTAGCTACAGCTTCCATAAGATTTGATTTTGAAAAAGAAAGGTAATGAAATGGATTGAGTTTTCAAAAGAATTAGGATGTAATTGTATTTTTTTATATTGCCAAAAAGAAAAGACTATGACTGAGCATTTAAAGAAAACATTATCACCGCTGTTATTATGGGGACTGGGGGTAGGCTATGTGATTTCGGGAATGTATTTTGGTTGGAATCTTGGCTTAGAAAAGGGAGGTACTTGGGGTATGGCAGGAGCTACACTTTTGATTATCGTTTTTTATAGCTGTTTTAGCTTCTCCTATTGTGAGTTGGCCTGCGCTATACCTAAGGCTGGAGGGGGTTTTGACTATGCCAACAAAGCATTCGGCAAGAATTTAGGGTTTATTACAGGCCTTTCTCAGATTATTGAATTTGTGTTTGCTCCACCGGCTATTGCTATTGCCATAGGAGCTTATTTGCATTTATCTTTTCCGCAGATTCCTGTTTTGCACACCGCTATAGTAGCTTACTTTATCTTCACTGCGCTCAATATTTCGGGAGTCAAAATTGCAGCTACTTTTGAGTTGGTGATTACGATTTTCGCAGTAGTGGAATTACTTATTTTTGCAGGTATTACGTTGCCGCAATTTGATATTGTACATTTCAAATCTGATACTGGATTTAAAGGCGTAGAAAGCGTGTTTGCCGCCATCCCATTTGCCATTTGGTTTTTTTTGGGCATAGAAGGTGTAGCAAACGTGGCTGAGGAAACGGCAAATCCGCAAAAGGATATTCTGAAAGGTTTTGGGAGTGCTTTGTTTACGCTTATAGTCCTATGTGTGATTACTTTTATAGCGGCTATAGGAGTAGGGGGTTGGGAAAAGATTGTTTTTAATGAAGATGGAAGTAGCTCCGATTCACCACTTCCTATGGCTATGGCTTTGATAGTCAGTAAAGATAGTATACTTTATCATTTATTGATTAGTATAGGATTGTTTGGCTTAGTAGCTTCATTTCATGGGTTGATATTAGCATCGGGCAGAGCTACTTTAGAATTTGGAAGAGTAGGATTTGCTCCTAAATTTTTGGGCAAAATACATCCGCGTTTCAACACCCCAGCTATAGCTTTAGTAGCTAATATGTGTGTAGGCATCTTAGCTCTTTTGACGGGCAAAACTTCCGAAATTATTACCATGGCGGTGATGGGGGCAGTAGTGTTATATATTTTGTCTACAGCATCTCTTATCAAACTCCGAAGTACTGCTCCTGATATGCCACGTCCTTTCAGAGTGCCACTCTATCCGCTGACTCCTTATCTTGCGCTTGCAATCGGTATAGTATGCCTAATAGCTTTAGTTGTTTACAATCCTATAATTGCTGCTATTTTCTTTGGATTTTTGGGTTTGAGCTTTGGGGTGTTTAAGATGGTAGGGAGGTAGAAGGTTGAATGTAATTATTGTTTAAAATAGGTTTTTAAGCTTCAAAAAAAATAGCGAGAATGTTCTCGCTATTTTTATGTTTTGAAATCTATTATTTTCTTCCTCCTCCTTCTTCAAGAAGTTTCAAAAACTCGTCAAGCTTAGGCATGATAATGATTTCGGTTCTTCTGTTGAGGGCTTTGCCAGCGGCAGTTTCATTAGATGCTTTTGGCACGTATTCTGATTTTCCGCCAGCGGTGATTCTTGCTGGGTCTATTTTAAGTTCGTTTTGCAAGTGGCGTGCTACAGCTGTGGCTCTTAAGCAACTCAAATCCCAGTTGTCTTTTATAGTGGCTGATGATATAGGTACATTGTCTGTATTACCATTAATCAACACATCATAATCTTTATAGTCATTTAAAATAAGACCGATTTTAGCTAACACATTGTTGGCAGCTGGGTTTAAATCGTATTTTCCTGAGCGGTAAAGTAACTTGTCTGATAACGATAAAAAGACCACTCCTTTTTGTACTTTGATTTGAATGTCATCTGAGTTCACATCAGATAACGAACGGGTAAGATTGCTTGACAACACTCTGTTCAAAGAGTCATTCTTGGCATTTGAAGCTATGAGTTGCTTGATATATTGATTTGCAGAGTTTATTTCATCTACTAATTTGCTAATGTTTACACCGCCTTGATTGTTTTGTTTTTGGCAATCATCCAGAAGTTTTTGTAGCATCATCACATTTTCCTGTACCATTTTAATTTTATCTTCTAAGCCAGCATTTTTAGCATTAGCATTTGAAAGTTGTAATTTTAAATCTGTAAGATTGGCTTTGAAATTATCTTCAGCAGTTTTAAGCAACTGATTTTCAGCTTGCAATCCTTTATATTTTTTTTGAGATACACATGAAGCTAGCATTAGTGATGTAGCAAACACGATAAACAAATATTTAGTCATAAATCCTATTTTTCGCAATGATATAACCTAATCGCCATTAAAAAGAAAAATTAAAGATTTTTTTCTTTTACCAATCAAAGTTTGGTTTAATATCAGCCTTTTTGTAGTGTTTTTTAATAATAGCTACTGCTTCATCGATGTTGTCTGTGAGGGTAAAGAGGTTTAAGTCTTCTGCATTTATATTATTTTCTTTAGCGAGCATCGAAGATTTTATCCAATCTATAAGCCCAGACCAATAGCTAACGCCTATTAGTAAAATTGGTACAGCTTGTATTTTTTTTGTTTGCACAAGGGTCAGTACCTCAAATAATTCATCCATAGTGCCAAATCCACCAGGCATATATACAAATGCTTGAGCATATTTTATAAACATCACTTTTCTTGCAAAGAAGTATTTGAATACGAAAATCTTATTATGGTCTACATATTTATTTGCAGCTTCTTCTTTTGGCAAAACGATGTGTAGACCTACAGATTCACCCTTTTTATTATATGCTCCTTTGTTGCCAGCCTCCATAATACCAGGACCTCCACCCGTTATCACCCCGAAGCCTTCTTTCACAAGCTTTTCGGCTATTTCTACAGTTTGGTTGTAGTACGGGTTGGTCTCTTTGGTGCGAGCAGATCCAAAAATTGATATACATGGGCCATATCTCTCCATCCTATCAAACCCATCTGCAAATTCACCCATGATTCTAAACATCCGCCATGACGAATCTGCGTGATGTTGACTCCATTTTTTGTGTTTCATCTTTTTATTTTTCTATTCTTTAAACAAATTATATGCCTAATGTTTTCGGCTTAAGTATTTTACTTTTTTACACAATCATTTTTAATGCTTTGGGAACCACACTTATTACAAAAGGGCCATTGCCAAAAATCTCACCATCGCCCTCTAGTAGTACTTCTTGTTTAGTATGTTTTATTTCAACAGTAAGTTTTTTAGTATGCCATGAATCTACTTTATTTAGTTTAATCAAATCTCCATTGTAGAGTTTTAAAATATGAAATACAATTTCAAAAGGGGAGAAATTTTTTGCTAAGGTTACTGAAAGGAGTTCGTCATCAAGTTTAGCCTCTGGCATCAGTTTCATGCCACCACCACCAAATTTTCCTATACCTGCAATACAAAGGTATGCAGTGGTAGTGATTTCTTTTTCTTCAGAAGTGATTTTTAAAATCGGTTTTTGATAACTAAATAAGCACTTAAGCATGCCTAACAAATATGCAATTGTGCCGTATTTTTTGAGACTTAGCGTATTTTGCACTACATAGGAGTCAAACCCTATACCTGCAAAATTGATACAGTATCTCTTTTTTTGTTCACCTTTTTCTGAGTTATACTCTACAAGTGCTACATCTTGTAAAATAGTCTTGCCTTCTATTATTCTAGTTATCGCTTTATCTATGTCTTTGGGCATACCAGAAGTTTTTATCCAGTCATTGCCAGTGCCTTGAGATAACAAGGCTAATGTTATATCTTTAGAGTCTACAATAGTTTGAGTAAGTACACCATTGGCCATTTCTTGGAGCAGGCCATCGCCACCTACGCCTATAAAATTTCTATAGCCATTTTCAATAGCTTTTTTAATAATAGATTCTGCATCGCGAGGTTGGCTGGTAATGGCAGTTTCTACTTGAAGCAAAGAGGTTAATTTGTTTTTAGTTTGCTCCCAATTTTTGTGAGCTCTTCCATTTCCTGATGCGGGATTTAATATAACGAAAAATCTGTTCATACTTAAATGATTTATATAGCAAAAAAGAATTTCTCATCAAGAAATGGATTACTTGCTTTCTCTTCTTTAATGGTAGTCTCAGGGCCATGGCCACTGTATACAATGACATCATCCGGTAGGGCCATCATTACTGTAGTAAGTGATTTAAACAAATCATCTTTATTTGAGCCGGGTAGGTCATGCCTTCCGATACTGCCTTTAAATAATACATCTCCGCTGATCACTATTTTTTCATTCTCAAAATAAAAACAGATGCTGCCTGGCGAGTGTCCGGGAGTGAATAAAATTTTGATTGCAGTGTTTCCAAATTGCAAGTATTGGTTAGCTACTAAAAAGGAATCAGGTGCAGATTGTGGTTGAATATCCATACCAAACATGGGGGCATATAAATGGACTCGTTCCAGCACCTCAACTTCATACGAATGCGCTTCGAGTTTTAATCCATATTTGGTTTTTACAGCATCATTTCCAAATACATGGTCTATATGGCAGTGGGTATTTAGTAGCCGAATGGGATTTAGTTTCATTTTTTCGATATACGAAAAAAGTTGATCTTCCTCATAGGCATTACTACAGCCTGGATCTATTATTAAACATTCTTGTTGATCATTACTGACTATGTAAGTGTTTTCTGCAAACGGATTAAAGGTAAAATTCTTTATATTTAACATTGTTTAATTCTCTCTTTATCAGCAATATTAACGATATTTCTATAGTTTTGTAGCAAATGTTTTCAAAGTATTTAAAACTAGTTTACCTCTTTATATTTTATACTATATTTTCCTTTTTGATTTGTTTTGATAGTACAGCTCAAAATTTGGAGGGATATGTGTATGATGGAGATAATCAGCGTCCATTAGTAGGATGTAATATTTATTTCAAATGCGAAAAAGAGATAGTATCTGCTGTTTCTGATGATAATGGAAAATTTTCAATTTTCAATAGTTGTGAGAGTTCATTACTTTATGTTAGTAGTGTGGGATATGATAGTGATAGTTTTGAAGTGAAAAAAGGGAAATCCCCTATTCAAATTTTCCTTCATAAAAAAGAAGGTGTACTCAATGAAGTTGTTGTTTCTGGTTCGCTCCGCGAAATATCAAAGATGGAGAGCCCAATACCAGTTGAGATTTATTCTCAAAAGTTTTTCAAGAAAGTATTAGTACCAAACCTTTTTGAGAGTTTGAATTTGGTGAATGGTGTGCAACCCCAAGTAAACTGCAACGTTTGCAATACAGGCGATATTCATATAAATGGTATGGAAGGTCCATATACCATGATTTTGATAGATGGAATGCCAATCGTATCTTCATTATCTAGCGTATACGGATTGTCGGGTATACCCTCAGCCATGATAGAGCGTATAGAGATAGTAAAGGGGCCATCTTCTACTCTCTATGGAAGCGAGGCTGTTGGTGGGCTTATAAATATTATTACGGTTAGTCCATCCAATGCTCCAAAAATAAGTGCAGATATTTCGGCAACTACTTGGCATGAATTTAATGCAGACTTGTTTGTAAAAGGCAAGATAAAAAATGCAAACACATTGCTTGGTGTTAATGCATTTTGGTATGATAACTTAATGGATGATAACAAAGATGGTTTTACAGATTTGGCTGTGCAAAAAAGAATTTCCGCATTTAATAAATGGGATTGGAGAATTAATAATACTTCATCAGCATCCATTGCAGCCCGATATTTTTTTGAGAATAGATGGGGAGGACAAATGAATTGGGAACCCCAATTTAAAGGGACTGATAGCGTATATGGTGAGAGTATAAACACACATCGTATTGAGTTGATTGGGAAGATTAATCCCATGATTAGAAAAGAGCGATTTAGATTTGAATACTCTTATAATTTTCATTTTCAAAATAGCTATTATGGAACTACACATTTCAGAGCAACTCAACACACAGCATTTGCCCAATTGCTTTGGGAGAAATCATTAAAAAAGCATGAGTTGCTTATTGGAGTGCCATTTAGGTTTATCCATTATGATGATAACACGGTTGCTACAGCAGATAAGTTTTTAAATAATCAGCCTCAAAGTACAATTTTGCCAGGCGTATTTATAAATCATGAATGGAACGTTTTAAAACCATTGACGATAATGACTGGCATACGATATGAATATCATAATATACATAAGAGTATTGTGAGTCCTAGGCTAAGTTTAAAGTACAAGCCAAATGCAATGCATACACTCCGATTGAGTGCTGGCAATGGTTTTAGAGCAGTAAATATTTTTACTGAAGATCATGCCGCCCTTACAGGAGCCAGAGAGGTAGTAATAAAAGATGATTTGAAACCAGAACGTAGCTGGAATGTAAACTTCAATTATACCAATCAAATCAATTTCAAAAGTGGATTTTTCAGCATTGATTTTTCAGCATTTTACAACTACTTTACAAATAAAATTATTGGAGATTTTTTATCTGATCCTAATAAAATTATTTATGAAAATTTAGATGGCTTTGCTACATCTAGGGGTTTGTCACTTAGCTTTGATGTAAAGCTCATAAAGAATTTGAGGATAAATGTTGGGACAACAGTGATGGATGTTTTCAGCAAAGAAAAAGACAGTAATGGAGATTTTGTGAAAGTGCCACAGTTGTTTGCGCCAATTTTTTCAGGTGTTTATTCAGTTGGTTATAATTTTGATCGTGTCGGATTAAGTATAGATTTGACAGGCAACGTAAAGAGTCCTATGTATTTGCCAATTTTAGTCAATGACTTTCGACCAGAAAAGTCACCTTGGTTTACAATAGTTAACCTTCAGCTATCAAAGAAGATTGGTCGTTTTGTTGATGTTTATACAGGCGTAAAAAATCTTTTTGATTTCGTGCCACGAGATCCGATTATACGGCCTTTTGACCCATTCGATAAGAATGTAGATGATCCTATTCTAAATCCAAATGGATATACATTTGATCCTACTTATAATTACTCTTCGCTTCAAGGTGCTCGCGGATACGTAGGTGTTCGAGTAAAATGGTATTAGTTTTTTTAGATGCTCAAAATTATTGTACTACATTTCAAAAAAAATATGCATTATAGCATTTTGTAATTCATATTAATAAATATCATATATTGGAAACTGTGATAATAAAAACTTCCTCAAAGGAAGTGAAGTCTGCTGCTACGCCTCCTGTGCCAGACACCAAATATTTTTTAAATCGTGTAGATTTTGATCAGGCAGTAGCAAAAGATTTTTTTAAGCATGCGAATAAAGTTTTGTCAAAAGGTGAAAAGTTTATGGTTGCCTTGTCTCATGGTCTTTCTCCTTCTGGAGCATATAAGATTATAATTGAAAATTACCATCAGTTAAAAAGCTCAGAGAATATTTATTATACGTTTGTCAATTCACCTACAGCCAAGCAAAAAAACCTAGAAGGCGCTATAGATGCTGGTGTTTTCATCAAGAAATTATACAAGAATGGCTTGGTCAAACGAGAACAGATTATTGGCTATAACTTTAACAGAGAGAGTGCAGAGAGTTATGTGGCAGATTTTAATGAGTCAGTATCTAATTTTATTGTCAAAAATAAAAAGGATGGATTTGATTATGTTTTTTTAGCCAGTAATCCTAAAGGTAGAGTAGCAGCTATTGACAGAAATTCTACAGCATTTAGTTCAAATGATATAGCAGTTATAGTAAGTGACAGAGGTAGAAAAGAAATTACTGGGACACCCTTTTTTTTATTGAAAAGTAAGCGAATTGCTTTTTTGGCTACAAAATCAGACAAAAGAAGACCACTTGCATGGTTGTATTCTTCTGAAGTAAATACAAATGAAAGTCCAGGATTTCTTCGCTTTTTGCCAGATATCCAAAAGCGAATGACAGTTTTTATTGATGATACTGCGCTTACCTGGCCAGAGTTGGAAATACTGCGCAAAACGCCATATGGTGTAAGTACCATAAGAGTAGATACTTCTAATCCTTATAATGAAAATGCGAAGACTAAGTTGCCAGTCCTAGTGATGATACATGGGTTTTTAGGTTTAAACTCTTTCGATGGATTATTAGCTGATATTCCTTCACATTTATACATTGCAGCAGCAATGCATTATGGTACTATTCCAAATGATTTGCCGCCATCAGAATACTCTCATCATATTTGCAAAAACATAGATGCTGTTGTCGATTTTTTTGGATCAAATGGTCATCCAGTATATATGCTAGACCACTCAATGGGAAACATTTATTTTTTGATGATTGATAGGGAATTAGAAAAATATCCTGCTGTCAAAAAATATCTCAAAGGAAGGATAGGAGCAAATCCATTTTTTGGAGAGGAGTCTAAACATGCTATACTTGGTTTTTTAGATAATGTAATTTTGCCAGCCTTGTCCTTTGTGAGTGACTTCACTTCTAAAGCAATGATACTAACACTCCGAAGAATGATACCAATAGATACTAAGTCTGGCGTTAGAAGAAGGGGGATAAATCTCTCAAATTGGCTCATTAGCAGAGAAAGTAAAATTCGCGACAGAATATGGATGGCTGCCAAAAGTAGGATTATGCATTTGATGACTAATATGGATTCGCTACCTCATCTTAATAGAATACCAATCGAAAAAGCACTTAATAAACTCCCTGCTAAAATCTTTGCTATTCAAACACATTCAGCACTAGAACAAAGCATTCAAATCGATAAACAAGTTGGACTGTTGAACTTAAAAAACATCCCAATCTTGATTTTAAAAAGTGAGAAAGACGGTGTTGCAAAATATGTGGATAGAATTTATCAGGGGAAGAATGTAGATGTAAAAGATGTAACCAATTATAACGAGAAGGATTTATTTAGAGAACATCTTTATCACATGGTTTACCCGCATGAAACTACCGCTATTATTGATACTTTTATTGGTGGTAAAGAGTAGGGCCGTAGATTATCTGTTTTGACCTTTTTTTATTTATCAGTGATAGCGGTGGTTATTTGCGATTAATTAATTTGATACAACTTTATATTTTAGTCAGAGTAGCTGTTGTATTGATGCGAATAAATGAAAAAGAATATTCTCAAATACCCAATAATCATAAGTTCATTTTTGCGATTTTCATCTCGTAATTTTTAAGATTAGTAGTTTCTAGCATAGGTTTTATAGTGTTACTTATCTCCTTCGTTACAGCATCAATGAGTCTTAATTTTGCATATGGTCTATGATATACTAAGCTGATCTCTCGAACAGGATATGGTGCTATAAAATCTATCACCAGTTTTTTCTTTGAGGAAGGTAAGTCTAAATAGTAAAGTTCAGGAATAAGCGTAATACCCTTTAGTTTATCTACCATATTGATTAGGCTATCAAATGAGTTTGGCTGAAAATTGAGGTTTGATTCTATTGTTTTATTTTTCAAAGAACATACATTAATAATTTGATCGGTAATGCAATTTCCAGCTTCCATCAACCATACTTTTTCATCGTTTATGTCCTTTGGTTGTAAATATTTTGTTTTACCTTTCATATTCTTCCCATAAACTTTTAGTTTTTCGTAATACAATACTTTTTCTTCTAAATCCTCATTTTTTAATGGGGTAGAAATAATGCCTGCATCCAGTTGCCCTGTTTTAATTTTTTCTAATATGTATTGGGTAGTTAACTCTTTAATATTTAGCTCTAGCCTAGGGTATTTTTTTATTAGACTTGGTAAAATTCTATGGAGAAGGTTGCCTGCCACAGTTGGGATAACTCCAATCTTTAGCTCACCTTCTACTTTTCCTAGAAGCTCAGAAGGGAGCTGTTTTATCCGATTTGCATGATATATGATTTTTCTAGCTTCCTCTACTATTTCTATACCTGCTTCTGTTGTGATAATAGGAGTTACTTTTCGATCAAAAAGTGTGATGTTTAATTCATCTTCTAATCGTTTAATCATTATGCTCAATGTAGCTTGAGTGATAAAACAAGATTCAGCAGCTTTGCTAAAGCTTTTTAGATGATCAAGTGCAACTATATATTCTAATTGTTGTAAGTTCATTGTATTGATATTGTCTATAATTAATATAACTATTATTGGCTTGGTAAATATCTAAATTTAGATCAGGTTTGCAGTATTATTTAATTAAAATTTTATTCATATGAAAAAAGTAATGACAGTACTCGCAATAACCATCTTTTTAACTGGTTTTGCACAAGAGAAAGTTGTTGAATGCCCTATGGGTCATGGTTCTATAAAAACAGAAACGACCCTTCAACGCGAGAAAGCAATGTCAGTAACATCAAATAACGACTGGTGGCCATCTAAATTAAATCTTGATGTTCTTAGACAAAACTCAACCAAATCATCACCAATGGGAGCTGATTTTGACTATAGATCATCTTTTGCTGCTTTAGATTATGCTGCTATAAAGAAAGATATAGCAACTACACTTACTGATTCAAAAGTTTGGTGGCCAGCAGATTTTGGAAATTACGGACCACTCTTTATCCGAATGGCTTGGCATAGTGCGGGCACTTATCGCTCAGCTGATGGGAGGGGTGGATCTCGTGCAGGTCAGCAACGTTTTGCGCCTTTAAATAGTTGGCCAGACAATGCTAATCTCGACAAAGCACGAAGACTGCTTTGGCCTATCAAACAAAAGTATGGAAGTAAAATTTCTTGGGCAGATTTAATGATTTTAGCAGGGAATGTAGCCTTAGAAAATATGGGATTCAAAACATTTGGTTTTTCGGGAGGTAGGGAAGATGTTTGGGAGCCAGAAAGTGATGTATATTGGGGTTCTGAAAAAAAGTGGCTTGATGAAAATAGATATTCGGAAGGTAGAAAGCTAGAGAATCCTTTGGCAGCTGTACAGATGGGTTTAATTTATGTAAATCCAGAGGGAGTAAATGGAGACCCAGATCCCAAGCGGTCTGCATTGGATATTAGAGAAACATTCAAAAGAATGGGTATGAATGATGAAGAAACTGTTGCACTCATAGCAGGTGGTCATACGTTTGGTAAAACACACGGCATGGGGCCAGCAACAAATGTAGGTGCTGAACCAGAGGCGGCAGAAATTCATGATCAGGGATTTGGATGGAAGAGCACATATGGAACGGGTGTAGGTAAAGATGCTATCACATCTGGATTAGAAGTGACTTGGACTCCTACACCTACACAATGGGGATTTGCATTCTTTAAAATCTTGTTTGAAAACGAATGGGAGTTGACCAAAAGCCCTGCTGGCGCACATCAATGGGTAGCTAAAAATGCAAAAGCTATAATTCCGGATGCGTTTGATAAATCAAAATTCCATCGGCCTACTATGTTGACTACTGATTTATCACTTCGTTTTGATCCTATTTATGAAACCATATCAAAGAGATTTTTAGAAAAGCCCGAATTGTTTGAGGAAACTTTTGCGAAAGCTTGGTTTAAGTTAACTCACAGAGACATGGGGCCAAAATCTACTTATATAGGACCAGAAGCGCCAAAAGTTGATATGATTTGGCAAGACCCTATTCCTTCACTAAATCATAAATTGATAGAGGAAGGTGATATCACACTTATAAAAACGAAAATCGCAAATTCTGGCTTAAGTATTGCTGAAATGGTTGGAACTGCTTGGGCTTCGGCATCTACCTATCGCCAATCGGATAGAAGAGGCGGTGCTAACGGGGCAAGAATTTTACTTGAACCTATGAAAAATTGGGAGGTTAATAATCCAAAGCAATTAATGAAAGTATCAACTGTACTTCTAAAAATTCAAAAGGAGTTTAACGATAGAAAAGACGGTAAGAAAGTATCTATGGCTGATTTGATAGTATTATCAGGAATAGTAGGAGTAGAAATGGCTGCGAATAATAATGGAGTGACAATAAAGATCCCTTTCAAACCCGGAAGAATGGATGCTTTACAAAGTCAGACGGATATTGAATCAATGAAGCTTCTTGAACCAATGGCTGATGGGTTTAGAAATTATCTAAAAACAAGTTACACCATTCCTACAGAGCAGCTTTTAGTTGATAAAGCGCAGCTTTTGACTTTGTCTCCTCCAGAGATGACTGTATTGTTGGGTGGATTGAGATCTTTAGGAATTACCTATGACAACTCAAATACAGGACTTTTAATCACCTCAAAAGAAAGATTAAGCAATGAATTTTTTGTTAATCTATTGGATATGAAATATGTAATGCCAGCTGTAGATGAAAAGAAAGAG
>JBIKJU010000222.1:0-3731 GCA_044360745.1 Chitinophagales bacterium | reverse complement strand
CTCACAGAAACAGGATGGAGCTTTGAGTTGGGTTTGAAGCAGGGCTTCCAAATTAATAAGACTTGGAAAGGATATTTTGATTTTGCCTATTTCTGGCAAGAGTATCGAAATTTTGTGCAGTATGATTTAGGGATTTTTCCTAACAAATATGAAGATGGTTCTATAATTTTTCCAAATGAGGGCGATAATATAGTGGGTATGAGGGCGTCAAATATTGAAAATGCCAGAGTTTCGGGTTATGAAGTATCTATTGTAACTCAAGGAAAAATTGGGAATGTGGGTTTAAATATGTTGGTTGGGTATACCTATACATATCCTACAGCCGCTGCAGATACTACCTCAGATCCTAATTATGATATCAGAAGACCAGGCACTTATCTTAAAAAGTTTTTTGAGCTCAATGGACGCACTCCAGATTCTCTTGAGACTACTCAATTGCTTCAGTACAGAAATAGGCATTTATTCAGAGCAGATATCGAAGCTACGTATTGGAAAGCATATGTGGGGGTTAGTATGTTTTATGGTAGTTTTCCTGAGCGTATTCCACCTCTTTTTTTAGCAGCAGCTATCTTTTTGTTTGACGGTGGCCAAAGGTCTCTTGATAAGTATAATGCTCAACACAGAAATGGCGATTTTGTCTTTGACCTTCGAGCCGGAGTAAATATTACTCCTAAGTTAAAAGTCGGTTTTATAGTTAAAAATGTAACAAACCATTTCTATGCCCTCAGACCTGGCAGACCAGAGCCGCATAGAAACTTTACTGCTCAGATAAGATATACTTTTTAGTCCTCCACAAAGCCCTTCCATCTTTTCATATAATCTATAAAACTAGCACCAAGATATTGCTGTTTGAGATATGCTGAGGTGTAAGGTGGTTGGGGAGTTCCATATCTCTCATCAACTATGCGCTTTGGCCAATCTGCACATGCAATAGCTACTTTACCAAGAGCTACAATATCTGCTCCTATTGCAAGTGCTTTTTCAGCATCCTCTTTTCCCCATATTCCTCCTGCTACTATGATTGGGGTATGGCTCAAGGCTTCTTTAAAATAAGTGACTAATGGCTTTTCGTCCTTCAAATATTTCTCAGGCTTTTTGAGTGCATCCCAAGGAGATAGGTGCAAAAAATCTATTCCCTGCTTTTCTAACATAATGGCTAGATTCAAACTATCATCAAAGTCTATTCCTTCAAAAGTATATTTATCTTCTGGTGATATTCTAACACCAATTAAAAAATCTTTAGAGGTGTTTACTTTAATTTTCTCAATAATATCAAGGAGAATTTTTGCTCTGTTCGCTAGACTTCCGCCCCATTCATCTGTCCGCTTGTTAGTGGCCGTACTCAAAAATTGATGCAATAAATAACCATGCGCAGCATGCAGTTCTATCCCATCAAATCCTGCTTTGTCAGCCCTTATGGCGGCATTTACAAAATCATTAATCACGCGCACTATATCTGCTTCAGTGGCTTCTTTTATTTCTACTGGCTCTTTCGCATGAGGCATTATATGCGCACTAGCACTCCAAGGTTGAGTACCTGTAACAGATTGAGGACTACGCGCGCCACCATGAAAAAGCTGGACTATGCTAACTGCATTTTCGTTTTTTATACCTTTGGCTAACCGAGTTAAACCCTCTAATAGTTTATTATCATAGATTCCCAACTCCCCTTTCCATCCTTGCCCATCAAGAGATACATGGGCTGCACAAGTTATAATCATCCCAAATCCTCCCTTCGCTCTGCTCACAAGCCATACGTATTCATCATCGCTCAATGTGCCATCTTCATGACTGTGCAAATTAGTGAGAGGAGCTAAAGCTATTCGGTTTTCAATAGTTTTATTTTTGTTTGGAAAACGATAAGGTGAAAAAATGTAATTTTTATCCATTCTAAATTGTTTATAGGGAAAAGGTTGAAAGGACAGCATCTTTTATAATAGTGTGACCGCCTTTATAAATACTTACTTCAAAACCATTCTGAATCAGCATTGGCTCAACATCTCGAACTATCTCTATTGGAATAATTTTATCCTCACTGCCAAAAAGTGCTACTTTTCGATTGGCATAAAACCTCACAAGATGTTCTTTTGATCTTAATTCTGCTGCTATTTCTCCTGCATACAAAATCATAGTGTCTACTTTTCGCACATTATTATAAAGCCATCTAGATACAGTAGTAGCCCCCTGTGAAAAGCCAAGCACATGAATCTTACAGTCTTCATTGAATTCTTTGGAAACGAGATCATATAAATCATTGAGATAACATATGTAGTCGTTTATCTCATTTTCTCGATCCTCTTTTGTCATCCAGGTAGCACCAGTTTCGCTAAATCCTCCTTTTAAATAAAAGCGATTTAAAGCCTCTGGGGCTATTATATAGTAATCTTCATCCTCTTTTAACCAATCAAAGTTTTTAATAAAATCTTCAGCTTTTTGTGCATAGCCATGTATTATAATCCAAACAGATTTTGCTTCTTTTAAATCACCCCCAGAAACAAAATATCGAGCCGTTTTTTTTACAGATATAGTATGGGTTGATAATGGCATAAATCTTTTTTGTGTGTTATCAAAAGTAGAAAAAAAGCGAGATAGACGTTCTGGCTGTCCTGTCCTTTTACTAATTTTTTTGAATTTGATAAAAACTTATCTATATTTGCAACAGAAAACAAGCAGAGAGGGGACAAATAGTCCCCTCTTTCTTTTAATATCATGGAACTAAACGATAAAATAAAAACTTGGATTGCTCCTTACATTGAGGAACACGACCTCTTTCTTGTAGATATTAAAATACAAGGAGGTAAGAAAGTTGAAGTATATGTAGATAGCGATACAGGTATCGCAGTTGGTCATTGTGTGAGCATCTCTAGGCTATTAGAGGAGCATCTCGATGGATCTGGGCTCCTTTCAGAAAGCTACACGCTAGATGTTTCTTCTCCGGGGATGACTAATCCGCTTTTGGTCCCAAGACAGTACAAAAGAAGGATAGGGAGAGTAATTGATATTGTAAAAAAAGACGGACATACATTGGAAGCTATCATAGAGGCAGTTGGTGAGCAAAGTATAACCTTAAAATCTATTACAAAACTAAAAAAGAAGAAAAAAGGGCAAGAAGAAGTGGAAGAAACTCCTCAGATTTTTGAATTACCCTACGATCAAATCAAAAAAGCTACTTTACAATTAAAATGGTAAATTACTCAATAACATAAAAAATTCAATCATCTTCAAAAATTAAGATTATGAACAGTATCGAACTGATAGATTCGTTTAGCGAATTTAAAGACCTCAAAAACATTGACAGAACCACCATGATGAAAGTTTTGGAGGATGTTTTCCGCACATTACTTAGAAAAAAGTATGGCGAAACAGATAATTTTGACATCATTGTAAATACCGATAAAGGTGACTTAGAGATATGGCAACGAAGAGAAATTGTTGAAGATGGTGAAGTAGAAAATGAAATCACACAAATTTCATTGACTGATGCTCACAAAATTCAAGATGATTTTGAAATTGGTGAAGAAACTTATGAGAAAATAGAACTAGAGAGCTTTGGAAGAAGAAGTGTTTTAGCCGCTCGACAAACACTAGTTTCAAGAATTTTAGACTTAGAAAAAGATGAAACTTACAAAAAGTATAAAGATAAAATTGGAGAAATAGTAAGTGCTGAAGTTTACCAAGTTTGGAAAAAAGAAGTTTTGCTTTTGGATGAAGAAGGCAATGAATTGATTTTG
>JBIKJU010000221.1:0-3754 GCA_044360745.1 Chitinophagales bacterium | reverse complement strand
TCATCAGTTGAGATGCGTCTATGTACAAAATTACTAGCCCACAACTTATGACAATTAGCCACTACCTTGCCATCTTTTTGCTCAAAAACATGAGCTGAGCCAAGCGTGATAAAGAGTATGTCAGTTTGTTTAAGATGCTCATGAAACTTAACTACATCATTATTCATTTTATCAAGTGCCAAATCTTTGTTTGTATCAGAATAGTCTGAATGAAAATCAAAGGAATGATATCGTTCATTATGCAAAAACAATTCGTTTTCAAGAACTATTTTTCTTGATATTATCCTCTCTAAAGTATTGGCTATAGAAATTGGATTGTATAACTGACCAAAAGCTTGAAAAGCAATATCGAATTTGCTAGTAGCTAAGCGTGCAGCAATATGTTCTGAAAAACAAGAACCTATGCTCATCAATTTGGTTTTATAACCGATTTTGATTGGTGAAACTGAAAGTGGTATCTTATAAAACAATTGCATCTGTTAAACGTTTAAAAACTCTAATAAAGTAATCTCTTTATCCAACAAATTTATTTATATTCACTAAATATTATTCAAAAATGAAAGTAGCGGCTTATAGAAAAGCTCATTTTAATGCAGCGCACAGGCTTTATAGAAAAGATTGGTCAGATGAGCAAAATAAAGCTGTGTTTGGTTTATGCTCGAATGCAAATTATCATGGTCACAACTATAATCTAGAAGTAAAAGTAATCGGTGATATAGACCCTGAGACTGGCTACCTAATAGACTTGAAACTACTCAACAATATGATTGAAGAATTTGTGCTCGAACGATTTGACCATAAAAATTTAAATATTGATGTAGCCGATTTTGAACATATTATCCCAACTGGAGAAAACATCATTGTGGTCATTTACAACATACTAAGAGCACAATTAGACCCTATATATGATTTAAAAATAAAACTTTGGGAAACTGACCGAAACTATTTTGAATATCCTCTGTAAGACTATGCCAAAACTATTACTATCATTAGTTTTCATTTATTTGATTCAGAGTTTATCTCTCGCGCAAACCAAAGAATTTGGAATAGATAAGATAGTAGAATTTGAGCAAAAAACTAAATACAAAAAATTAGAGAAATCCTTTTCTCTAGCTCCTACTGCAAACTACGATTTAAATTACAGCGAGATTTTCATTCATCCCGATACAGCTAAAGCTAGACTATATGGTGAAGTGAAACATCTATTTCGATTAAATACCCCATCTCCTACCATTAGCTTTGATTTAAATGATTCGCTCAAAGTAAATTATGTTTTATGGCGAAACAACTTCCTTCCTTTCACACAATCTAAAAATATTTTAACTGCTTCATTTCCATATACACTTCCCATCAGCACCGATAGTGTAAAAATAAACTATGTAGGATTTACACAAAGTTCTGGATTTGGCTCATATGCCTTGCAAAAACATGGAGCAGACAGTATAATTTCAATTTGGACGTTATCTCAACCTTATGGCGCTAGAGATTGGATGCCTTGCAAAATGACTCTAGATGATAAACTTGATTCTGTAAAGATTTTATTGGAGGTGCCTCAAGGATTTATGGGTGTTTCTAATGGGCTTTTAAAAAAAGTGCAACAAACTGGTAGAGGAAACTTAATTTATCAATGGGAACATAAATATCCTATTGCCAATTATCTCATTGCATTTGCAGTTAGTAATTATGATACAATCGTAAGAAGCGTAAAATTAAAAAACGATTCGCTGCCTATAGTGTGCTATGTATATCCTGAGAGCAAAACAGAATGGGAACAAGATGTGAGAAATGTAACTTCCATTATGATTCTCTTTGACTCGCTTTTTGAAGGCTATCCGTATGCCTCCGAATACTATGGCGAAACCCAGTTTGGTTGGGGGGGTGGCATGGAACATCAGACCAACTCTTTCATGTATAATCTTTGGTTTGAGCTCGTAGCCCACGAACTTGCTCATCAATGGTTTGGAGATAAAGTAACCTGTGGTAGCTGGTCAGATATTTGGCTAAACGAAGGCTTTGCTACTTACGGCTCGGGTATAGCCTATGAGCACCTTGAGCCTATTTATTTTAAACCCTACTTACAAACAATAGGTAGACGTGCCAGAAATGCAACAAAAGGAAGTATATGGGTAGATGACACTACCAAAGTGAGTAGAATTTTTAGTGGTCAACTTTCTTATTCAAAAGCAGCCTATGTTTTACATATGCTGAGATGGCATATTGGCGATTCTCTTTTTTTTAGGAGTATAAATGATTTGCACAAAGAATTTGCTAACTCCTTTATCAACACCAATAACTTTCAAAATATTGTAGAACGAAATACTGGTAAGGATTTGAGTTATTTTCTCGATCAATGGATTTATGGATCAGGATACCCCCATTACACCTTACTGTGGTCAAAAGAAAAAGAACAAATTACCATAAAACTGATCCAGCAAACTACTGATCCTATTGTTTCACCATTCTTCAACCTTAAAGTTCCTATTCAAATCTATTCCAATAATGAAGTTGCAGAAACTGTACTAGAGCATAATGAAAACGGACAAGTTTTTACTATAAATTTCCCCAAATCTTTTGATAGCATTGGAATTGACTTTAATTTAAAATTGTTGATAGGCAACAAAAATGTATATAAACTTGATAATGTTGAATCTAAATATTCATGGTCTTTTCATCCTAACCCAGCTGTAAGTAAAGTCATAGTTGTAGTAGATGCTTCTTCTTTAAATGACATTCAATTTAAGCTTTTTGATTTAAATGGAAAAATTGTTTCATCGTTTCAACCTAATACAAAGAACTACAACTATACAATCCCATTGGATGGAATTTCGAAAGGAACTTATCTATTTAGCTTATTTGAAAAAGGGAAAATAGTTTCAAGTAAAAAGATAATCATAAACTAAAAAAACCAAGCCGAAAGACTTGGTTTTTCTTGTGATCCCGCTGGGATTCGAACCCAGGACCCATACATTAAAAGTGTATTGCTCTACCAGCTGAGCTACGGAATCGGCCATCGCTTTAAAAGCGTGGGTGCAAAAGTAATAGACTTTTTTATTTTTGCAAATCCTTACTTCTTTTTTTTCTCAAACAAAATACCTACAGCTGTAAAATTGAGTGATACCAAAGGTTCTGTTATTTTGTCAATTTCAGCTTGAGGCTTTTTAGCATCTTCAGCATAGTGTTTTAGCATAGCTACCGAAGTAGTATCATAAAAAGCGACTCCTTGAGCATAAACTGTCCAGCCTGAAGTATTCATTGGCGCAAAAAAGGAATAGTCTTCAAATCTGATTCGCACTTGTTCCCCTTTCCCGTTGTCAACAGTCATCCAGCATCCCTTTTTCTGACAAACTTCCAAAACCTTTCCTTTTATTACGATATTATCTAATTCTGCCGCTCCTTGTTCGTTCATCTTCTTTTCTGCCATTGCTAATGTTATAGCGCCATCTTTACTAATAACTTTCCCATAACCCCCAGCTTCATTTTGTTTGGTCAAAGACTTATAGTTTGCCTCTTTAGATGGGTCACAAACAAGTGCTTTTCGTTGAGCAAAAATAGAGGTTGTAAAAGATAAAGCTAGAATTAAGATTATATTTTTCATGTTATTGTTTTTAGAATTTAAACCCGAAAATAAGAGTTCTAAATAAAAAAGTGGATTTTTTAACTTAGAACGAATGTTGACATCATAAAACATGGCAGAAAAAGTGTCGCGAATAGCTTCATTATTAGCTGCTCTGTTTAAGACAAAATTAAATAGTTT
>JBIKJU010000054.1:0-10344 GCA_044360745.1 Chitinophagales bacterium | reverse complement strand
AAAAACTAAAAGCGCAAGCCTAAAAAAGGGACGTTAAAGTGTTCCCTTTTTGTGAATAGTCCTGAAAAAAGTTGACAAAAACTCGACTTAAAAAAAAGATTTATATCAGAATAAGAGGTAACTCCCTTTAGTTGCAGGGTTGGTATCTTAAGAAGAAAGTTGGAAATATAGTATTGCAAATAATTTTGCTATTTTTAAAATTGATGAAGCATGATTTTTGTTTGGTACAGCCAAGAGAAAATAGGTCGGTCACTCGGTACAGCCGAGCGACTGGGGAAGGAAATAAAGTCCTCGTTCTGGCCATGCTGTGCATGGTAGCATCATAATAGCTCCCCTCTCTACTAATCGTATAGCTTAGACCTATCACCAGCCAATCCGTCATTTCGAACTGTAAAAAGCTCAGGATAGGATGAGAAATCTCAACACAGACTTTTCGCTGGGTGACTCACTCATAGTGACGAAAAATTCCCTATTAGTTCATATTTATGAAATTATCTATTTGTTTGACACATAAACACGTTTTTTTATTATTCTTTTCCGTTATTTCTTTGTTTATAGTCTTAAGTTTTTTCATACCTTTACACTTACTAAAACTACAAGAAAAAAACTATGGGATTATTTAATTTCATGATGCAGGAAATAGCCATTGACTTGGGCACTGCCAACACTCTTATTATTCATGATGATAAGGTGGTGGTTGATGAGCCGTCAATAGTGGCCATAGATCGAAGAACAGACAAGGTTATCGCTGTTGGGCATAAGGCTATGCAAATGCATGAGAAAACCCACGCGAATATAAAAACTATACGCCCGCTAAAAGATGGCGTAATTGCCGATTTTTATGCGGCAGAAAATATGATTAGAGAAATGATAAAAATGATTTTCAATAAAAAGAAATCATTTTTGCCACCACGTTTTAGAATGGTAATCTGTATACCCTCTGGTATCACAGAAGTAGAAAAAAGAGCAGTAAAAGACTCTGCTGAGCAAGCTGGTGGACAAGAAGTGAAAATGATTTATGAACCCATGGCAGCCGCTATTGGTATCGGTATAGATGTGGAAGAGCCTATTGGGAATATGATTATTGATATAGGTGGTGGTACTACAGAGATTGCTATCATTGCTCTTTCGGGTATTGTTGCTGATCAATCTATTCGAATAGCAGGTGATGAATTTACGCATGATATTGTGGACTACATGCGCAGACAGCACAATATGCTTATAGGTGAGCGAACTGCCGAAGCTATCAAAATCAATGTAGGGTCTGCCCTTACCGATTTAGATACCCCACCAGACGACTATCCAGTAAATGGAAGAGATTTAATGACTGGTATCCCTAAGCAAATTATAGTTTCATATTCTGAAATAGCACATGCCCTAGATAAATCAATCGCAAAAATAGAGGAAGCAATATTGAAAGCTTTAGAAACTACACCACCAGAGTTAGCTGCTGATATTTTCAAAACAGGACTTTATCTCACAGGAGGCGGGGCATTGCTTAGAGGTCTTGATAAGCGAATAAGTCAAAAAACAAAACTACCTGTTCATGTAGCTGAAGATCCACTAAGAGCGGTGGTGAGAGGAACAGGTATTGCTCTAAAAAACATTGATAGGTTTGCATTCTTAATGGATTGATAAAAGGTAAGAGAGTATGTATAACTTAGTACAATTTTTGCTGCGTTATAGAATGCTGTTTTTTTTTCTTTTGCTCCAAGTTTTTTGTTTTTATCTTATTTTTCAAAATAGTCATTTTCATAGAGCTTTATTTATCAATAAAGCGAATAATATCAATGGCCGGTTTTTTGCAACCTATGCTGATATCTCTGGATATCTAACTTTAGGAAAGGTGAATGATTCTTTAGTTTTTGAGAATGCAAAATTGAGAAATTTAATAGCAAACTACAATGAAACGGTAAAGTCAGATTCTTTGGTTGCTGACACATTAGAAGAAACAATTACGCTTTATAGTTATAAGTATGCTAAGGTTGTGAAAAATTCTATTAATCAATCTTCAAACTTTTTATTTTTAGACAGAGGTAAACTTGATAGTGTTCAATCACAAATGGGTGTAATATCCTCTAATGGTATTGTGGGGCAAGTGGTATCCACCACCGATCACTATGCAGTCGTAATGTCTATATTAAACAAAGGTTTTAGAACTAGTGCGAAACTTAAGAACACCAACTATTTTGGGCAACTATCATGGGATGGGTCTAACTACAGGAAAATGAAATTAGAAGAAATTCCTAAGCATGTACTCGTTAAAAAAGGGGATACAATTGTAACAAGTGGTTTTTCATCTTTATTTCCAGAAGGAGTGTTGGTGGGGACTGCTAATTTTGCGAAAGCAGAAGCTGATCAAAATTTCCAGGAAATAGAAGTGTTATTAGCAGTAGATATGGCGAAACTAAAGTACGTTTATCTTATTGATCATTTGTATAAAAATGAGTTTAGACAACTAGATACCTTTTCTCAAAAATTGAATGTAAAATGATAAGTCAGATACCTATTAATATTTTTATATTCATTTTAATTCTGCTTTTTGAAGTTTTATTCTTAAGTAATATACACGTTCATCCTCTTATCTCACCTATAGTATATCCTCTTTTTATTTTGTTGTTACCATTTCAAACACCACAATGGATAATGATGATTTTAGGATTTACTTTAGGGATGACCATTGACTTTTTTTTAGGTACATTAGGTATGCATGCTGCGGTACTTGTCCTTATAGGCTATATTCGCCCCACTCTTATCAGCCTTATTACTCCTAAGGGGACAGAGTTTGAACTATCTCCAAATATTTATTTTCAAGGATTCGGATGGTTTGTAATTTATCTTACGATTTCTTTTTTTATTGCTATCACTTCTCATTTTCTTATTGAAAACGGAGGACTTTATAATTTTGGTTTATTACTTTTAAAAATAGTGATTAGCACTACTTTATCTATATTCATATCGATTCTCTTTTTGTATATTTTTAGTGCGAGCAAAAGAAGAAGGCACGTTAAGTAAGCCTATCGCAATCTTGGGGAGAAAATATAGAAAGCAAGCTGCACGTAAAACGGAGATTGATAGGGAGCAAACGGGCTTCTATTTCTAACATAATAAAGCGGATCGAAAAATACACCTACTGGTAGGAAAATATTTCTACTTCTTGTAAAATTATATCCCGCTCCAATCCAAAGATGTGGGAAAACCTGATCCTTATAATTAATTTTAATAGAAGCTGGTCCTGTTAGTTGATAGCTTACAGCTTCTCTCACACCAAGCACTTCTGGCCTTAATCGAGCATATATTCCTTTCCAAATATCGTAATGAAGGACTACTCCTCCACCTAAAGTTTGTGAACGAACAATATCTCTACTATAAGTATTCGTGATTTGATAGTTTAATTGAGCTAAAATATTGTAATGTAAACTTCCGCCAACATATAATCCTTTATCCCAAACTCTGTAAGCTACGGATGGCATAAATCCAAATTGCAAAAATCCTTGTCCTACAAAAAATTGAATATTTGGCTCAATCAAAATTTTGCTAAAGTCAAACTTCTTTTTTGTATAAGTTTCTAAGGTTTTATTGTCCTTATTAGTTGGGGTAGTAGTTTCATCTATGGGTTTCCCTGGCTTCTTTTGCTCAGGTATGGTATAGTAGTTTGGCTTATCATCTTCTTGAGCTACAAGATTAGTACACACACACAATAAAATCAATAAAGTAAAAAGCCGATACTGCATATTTTAAAAGTATTTCATAAAGATAAGCATACAAATTTTAAGAGAGCTAAAAATTTTCTTAAAAAATGAATGGAATTAACATTTTTACTTCTTTTTTATAATCAATGTATTGTTGGCCAAATTCAGAAATTAACTTCTTTTCTTCTAAATGTATACCAATAGGTAAATATAAAATTGAGATAATGGCGAAAGTTAAAATAGAAGATGAGGGGAAGAGTATAATGATACCTAATAGTAAAAAAAGGATGCCTGTATATAAGGGATGCCGAACATATTTATAAATACCACCTATTATCAGTTTTGAAGATTTATAAACTTTCTCATTAGTTTTCATCTGTTCTAAACCTAAAAATTCGGATGTGTTAAAAATCGAAAATGCAATAAGTAGAAATGCTATCCCAAAACTCATCAAGAAAGCAGAAATCATAATATAGATGAAGTTACTTTGTATCAAAAAAGACTCATTTGACAATGACATGACGTAGATGTTTGATGCAAAGAAAATGACACTAATAAAATTGTAAGATAAACGATAATATCTTTTAAAGTTTACACCAAATTGATAGACAAATTCCTTTGTGCTATTGTGTGCTAAAAAGCTATGAATACCATAGAAGCATATCCATAATATCGCATGGAGCATTATAGATTTACTCATCTTTTTGAAAACTTTGTATGTAAAAATCTGAATGTAGTATAAAGGAGATATCCAAATGGACCTAGCATAAATGTAAATGGTAATGGAATACTATATAGCCATCTTGGGAGATTATTCGTTTTCCCATTTTCTACTATCCATATGCCTATCAATAAATCAAAACATAGGTAGTGAATCCATCCTGCCAGTAGTGCTTTATCTTGAGAAAATAATGCTCTAATTTTCTCGAGCGAACTAAATGAATCAAGAGATAAATCACCTGAACTAGTAAAAATTAGTGAAGCATAAACTAATGCAAAAATAATAGCTACTCCATATCTCAATATGTTAATTGCTAAATTAGAATGTGCTAAGATTAACAATACACCCCAACTAATAAGGGCTAATAAATTTGTTATTTTAAAAATTATAGTGGCATCCATAATTATATATTTTAATAAGCTTTAGATATAAATTTAAAATAATTTTATGAATGTTTAATTTTAATGTAAAAATTGCAATATTTGCGTCATCCGGGGGCGTTTCCATTTGTTGGATTCTGAGAAGTACCCATAGAACCTGAAAGCGGTAATGCGCGCGAAGGGAAGGAGAGAACTCATCTATTCATGTGTTTTCGTCACCGGTTTTTTATTAGTTAAAATAAATGTGATGAAAAATTCAATTTTAAAAATTACTTTTTTTTTATTTCTCGCTAGTTCATTATCTGCTCAGGATTCTTCAAATGTTATTCAATATAGGGATGTCATTATCAGTGCTATAAAAGCTGGGAACAAAGACCCTTTTACCCAAAATACTATCAATGCTGATGTTATAGAGAAAAAGAATACAGGGAAAGATATACCTTTTATATTAGAATCTCAGCCAGCTATTGTTACTACATCAGATGCAGGAGCTGGTGTGGGATACTCGGGCATGCGTATACGAGGTAGCGACCAAACTAGAATTAATGTTACTATAAATGGTGTGCCGGTAAACGATGCAGAGTCGCAGCAGGTATATTTTGTAAATATGCCTGATTTAGCCTCTAGCGCTAGTGCTATTCAAGTGCAAAGAGGAGTAGGTACATCTACCAATGGTGCTGCTTCATTTGGAGCATCTGTAAACATTCAGACCAATGAGATTGCAAAACGATCATTTGGTATATTGCAAACGACCATTGGTTCTTTTAATACACGTAAGCACACACTAAAAGCAGGGAGTGGACTTATAAAAAATCGCTTTTTCATAGAAGGCCAGTTGTCGAAAATAAACTCTGATGGTTTTATTCAACGAGCAAGCTCTGATTTATGGTCATATCATCTAAAAGCTGGACTAGTCTTTAAAAATACAAGATTGCAGTTTATTCATTTTGGAGGCTATGAAAAAACATATCAAGCATGGTATGGTGTACCCAAAGATTCATTACAAACAAACAGGAGATTTAACATAGCTGGTACAGATTTCTTTCAACGAAATCCCGCATGGCATAATCAGATTGATAATTACCAACAACATTACAATCAACTTTTCTTGACTCACTATTTTAATCCTTACTGGACAGCCGATTTGGTTTTTTTTACTACTCTCGGCAAGGGATATTATGAAGAGTTTAAAGTTAATCAACGTCTTTCGCGATATAGTACTGGAGATACTCCTAGTCAGCGTGGTGATATTGTTAGAAGACGTTGGCTCGACAATATATTTTATGGAGGTGTATGGGGAGTAGGGTATACCAAACGAAACATAGATTTAAAATTTGGAGGTATGTTGGCGAGATATACTGGCGATCATTTCGGTAGACTTGTTTCTTGCTCTTCATGTTCTTCATTTGATAAAGACAAAAATTATTATTTTTCGAGAGGCAATAAAAATGACTTTAGTTTCTATTCAAAAATCAATTATAGCTTATCAAAGAAAGTGTATGTATATGCTGATTTGCAATACCGTTATGTGAGTTTTGATACCAAAGGGAATAACAATGATTTGCTTGACTTTGATATTAAAAATCAATGGCATTTTTTTAATCCTAAAGCAGGATTGAAAGCATTTATAAATGATCGCAATAGTATTTATGCAAGCTTTGCTTTAGCCAATAGAGAACCCGCAAGAGACGAAATGATTGACAACAATAACGCCATTAAGCCTGAACGAATGTATAATGCTGAACTGGGGTATGGCTTTTCGTCAAAAAGAGTAAGGCTAAATACAAATGCTTATTTGATGTACTATACAAATCAACTCATCTTGACAGGCAAACTTAATGATGTAGGAAATCCTGTAAAAGTAAATACCCCCAATAGTTTTAGATCTGGATTAGAAATAATGCTAGAATGGGATGCATGGGTAAGTAAGAAAGGGGATAGAAAATTACTTGCTTTTTCTGCCAATGGAGCGTATTCTTTTAATAAAATTTTGAATTACACAGAACGACTACCGACCTATGATGCGGATTATAACTTATTAGCTGATCAATATCTCGAAACACGCTATATTATGACAAATATTGCCTTTTCACCATCTTGGGTGGGTGGTATTTCTGCTTCTTCTGAGCTTTATAAAAACCTTAGTTTGTCTGTATTTATCAAATCAGTTTCTCGACAGTTTCTTGATAACACATCAAATAAAGAACGCTCAATAAATCCATATGCATTTGGAGATATTCGTTTAGCCTATCTATTACCTTTGTCTAAATTGAAATCCATAACTTTCTCGTTTGATGTATTTAACTTTTGGAATACAAACTTTGAAAACAACGGATATAGTTTTAGAGAACGATACGATGATGGAGCTGGAGGCTTCACTGCTCCTATTGATTATATTTATTATTACCCACAAGCAGGCACTCATTTTTCAGGAGGAATCACCATAAATTTTTAAAGGATGGATTGGAGTCTATTACATCCTACACACTATTTGTTTTTTATCAATGGCTATGGACTTAGTTTGATAGAAATAACAGGTACTTTTTTTGGTCTATTATCTGTTTGGTTAGGTACCCGAAATCATATTGGTATCTGGTATACCGGATTTATCAATGTCATTTGTTTTTTCGTGATTTTTTTGAGTGTAGGGCTGTATTCAGATATGCTGTTGCAGGTCTTTTATTTTGTGATTACTATCATCGGTATAGCCAATTGGAAAAGCAAAGAAGAAGTATCGCTTTCTATATCATATTCCGACCAAACAGATTGGATCAGAAATGTAGTATTGTGCGGGCTTATCTTTTTGTTGTTTATGCTATTTTCTACCTATGCACCTCTACTTTTAGATTTCCCCGAAGCTAGTTTCAAAACAATGGATGCGTTATTGTCATCAGCTAGTGTGGTTGCTACCTTTATGTTGGCAAAACGAAAAATAGAAGCATGGCTCCTTTGGATAGTAATAGACTTTGTGTCGGTGTGGATGTATGTCCAAAAATCGGTGATGCTTATAGCTATTGAGTTTGCAGTGTTTGCCGTATTAGCTATAGTAGGGTATATGCAGTGGAGGAGAATGTTGAAAAAATAGGGATAGTTCATGACTTAAAAGATAGCCCTGCCGTCGGGTGTTTCCAACCTAAATTGCAGAAGTGGCTACTAAGCTAGTCCTTTCTAGTTGGTACAAACTGAAAGAAAATCATTATCCTTTATTAATTTTTTTAAGCAGATAATTACTCTTTTATAAAGTACTTTGTACTAGATTTTTTTAAATGTTCGTCTTTAAAAACAACTACATAAACTCCTGTAGATAATGTACTCACATCTAATACAGATGAATCCGAGAAATTGATTTTTTGTAAAATTGCTCCTTTTGAGTTATATAGAAGTAGAGTGCCATTATGATTTGGAACGGAAATGAAAAGCTTAGAGGAAGTAGGATTGGGATATAATGATATCGAAAAATCCCTGTCTATTGAAGTAATACTATTTACTAATGGAATGATAGTAATGTTACCTGTAGAATCAAACGGATTAGACCATTTTTTATCCATGTAGACATTGCTCCCAGTAAGCGTTTTTAAGAATGCGGTTAGTTGATTTTTCTTAGTGTTGTTAAGTGCTAAAAAACTGCCAGGACCAATCAAGGACGAATCAATATTCGTGTTTAATGTATCATTTGGCACTTTGTTATAATGTTCTAAAACCTCTTCCAACGAACTAAATGCTCCATTGTGCATGAGAGGGCCGTTTAATGTTCCCCTTGAATTAAAAAGATCTCTGAGTGAAGGTGATTTGGTATTATTTAAATCTAAAGTAGATGAATTGCCTGCCACTCCTATTACTCCGTTATTTCTAGAAGATGGGATGATATCAAATTCAGGCGCTAAATGACACTGTTGGCAATTTGCACCCAATGGTCGATGATTTAAAAACAATTTCTTCCCTTCATTTTCATCGTTAGTAAAATTTGGGAAAGGAGGGCTATCACTATTGACTAATGCACGGCCTGTATCGTATTTGGAATCAAAAGAAACAATGCTTCTTATGAACTGAGATAAAGCAAATTGAATACGAGTAGAAGTGATAGTAGTATCTCCATAAACCAACTGGAAAAGTGGTTTATAGTAGCCAATTTCTGACAATCTGGAAATTAGTGAGTCAATAGGCGGTTGACCATTAGTTCCACTAAAGCCCATTTCTACGTGGTCTTTTATAGGATGTATGGTTTGCTCTTCTAGCGAATTAGCTCTCTCATTCCAAAAGTAGTTAGTTTCGAGTGAAAATCTAGTATTTATTAGTCTCATAGAATGTCTGGAAGTGAGTCCTCCATCAAAACCTACGCTCAGAGAGGCTGTATCTGAGAATGCAAATTGTTGATTATGGCAGCTGGCGCAGGATATTGATTCATTTAAAGATAGTCTCTTATCATAAAATAAGACTCTTCCAAGTGTAGCTCCACTATTTGTAAGTGGATTTGATAAAGGAGTATTATCTTTGGTGATGTAGGAGGGAATAGGCTGCGAAGAGTAATTAGGAAGGTTATTTAAGTTAATGTCATTATTCGAAAACAAGGAGGCTAAAACAACTAATAAAAAAAAAGTAATAATGATTTTTTTCAAAGGCATAATTAAAAAAGTAGTTGCAATTTAAAAATAGTGAAAAATCAATAAATCAAGCAAAAAAGAAGTAAATCTAGTCACGATTCTCAAATATCGCAAGTGTTTTTCACTCGTAATTATTCTTTTTGAACTACAACACCTCAACCTGATTTTGGAGAAGGTCTTCTATTGTTTCTCGTTTTCTAATCAAATAATCTTTGCCTTCATGGATGAGAACTTCCGCTGGTCGAAATCTAGAGTTGTAATTGCTAGCCATAGTCATGCCATAGGCTCCAGCATTATGAAAGGCTATGATGTCGCCCTCTTTCACTTCGCTCATTCGCCTGTCCCAAGCAAAAGTATCTGTCTCGCAAATATAACCCACAACAGTATAAATACGCTGAGTTCCATTAGGATTTGATACGTTGGTGATATGGTGATAGCCATTATAAAACATGGGACGTATCAAATGATTTAAACCAGTATCAATGCCAACAAATACAGCTGCAGTAGTTTGTTTTAAAACATTCACTTTCGCTAAAAATGTACCCGATTGGCTCACTAAAAACTTACCTGGCTCAAACCAAAGTTCTAAATCTCTCCCATACGATGTGCAAAACTCATTGAAACGGGTAGAAAGCTTATCCCCAAGTTCATTGATATCGGTAGCATAATCATCAGGCTTGTAGGGGACTTTAAATCCTGATCCAAAATCTATAAATTGTAAATCTTTAAAAAATTCAGTTTGCTCAAATAAAATTTCAGCAGCTCTCAAAAACACCTCTATATCTAGGATGTCGGAGCCAGTGTGCATGTGCAAGCCGTTTACCACTAAGCCTGTGCTTTTGATGATTCGCTCTACATGTCGCATTTGATAAATCGAAATACCAAATTTTGAATCGATATGACCAGTAGAAATGTTGATGTTCCCCCCTGCCATTACATGAGGATTAATC